>NZ_RBMB01000011.1:0-88457 GCF_003989485.1 Kocuria sp. HSID17590
GCCCGCCGGGAGGCGATCGGGGTGTGGGTGAACCACTTCAACTACCATCGGCCTCACACCGCCTGCGGCGACCAGCCCCCGGCCTCACGCACCCCCGCCCGAGTCAACAACGTCACGCCCTCCTACACCTAGGGGGCAAGGCGCTCCAGCGACTCCAGGAGGCGCTCCAGGATCTGCCGCTTCTCCGCGCTGCTCTCCGGCAGCAGGCCCATGGACGCCTGCTGGTAGAGGCCGTCGCCCATGGCCTGGACGGCGGTGGCGACCACGGGATCCCCCACGTCCTCCAGCACCGCGTGGTACCAGTGCCGCTCCACGCGCGCGCACGTCTCCCGGGCGCCGGGCTCGCGGGCCTGGACCAGGCGGAACGCGACGCCCAGGCTGCGGTCCAGCGGGCTGTCCTCGTAGACCGACGTGGCGAGGAACTCGCGGGCGGCACCCCTGGGGGAGGCAGTGAGCCGGGAGAGGTCCTCCGCGGCCAGCTCCTCGCAGCGGGCCAGCGCGGCGTCCACGAGCGCCTGGCGATGTGGGAAGTGGTAGAGCAGCCCGCCCTTGGAGACGCCGGCCTGGGCGGCCACGGCGTCGAGGGTCGCGGCGCGCTCGCCCTCGGTGAGAACGAGGTGCTCGAACGCGGCGAGCAGCTTCTGGCGGGCTTCGGGTTTGCGGGGCATGGCGGTGGCGGACCTCACGGTGTGATGGGAATGCTTGCGGGCCGTGCGAGGTTAACTGTACCGTCTGGACGGTAAAGACTGGTGAGGTGCCCCGTCCGCGGGGTCGGTACAAGGGTGTACGGCTCCCGCCGTCCCGTGCCGCAACCCGAATCCCAGGAGGTCCCGAGGTGTCCGTGATGGTCGAGGAACAGCGCAAGGCAGGTGCCCGCGAGTGGGGCGCACTGGCTGTTCTGATGCTCCCCGTGCTGCTGGTGTCCGTGAACAACACGGCCCTGAGCTTCGCGCTGCCCGCGATCTCCCAGGGGCTGCGACCCACCGGGGCCCAGCTGCTGTGGATCGTGGACGTCTACCCCCTGATCCTCGCGGCGCTGCTGATCCCCATGGGCAGCCTGGGAGACCGGATCGGGCGGCGGAAGATGCTCATCATCGGCTCCTCCGGCTTCGGAGCCGTCTCGCTGCTCGCCGCCTTCGCCCCGAGCGCCGAGTTCCTGCTGGCCGCACGCGTGGGCACCGCGATCTTCGGGTCCATGCTGCTGCCCACCACGCTGTCCCTGCTGCGCACGGTCTTCCGTGACGACCGCCAGCGCAGCCTGGCCATCGCCATCTGGACCGCCGGGTTCAGCGCGGGTGCCGGGCTCGGGCCCATTGCGGGCGGGTTCCTGCTCAACCACTTCTGGTGGGGCTCCGTGTTCCTGCTGGCCGTCCCGGCGCTGGTGGCGTTCCTGATTGCCGCGCCCCTGCTGCTGCCCGAGTCCAGGGACCCGAACCCGGGACCGGTGGATCCGGCGTCCATCGTGCTGGCCGTCGCCACCATGGCCCCCGTGGTCTACGGCATCAAGTCCCTCGCCATCGGCGGCTCGCCTCTGCACGGCGTCCTGTTCATCGCGGTGGGTGCACTGTGCGGGCTGCTCTTCGCGCGCCGCCAGGTGGTCAAGAACTACCCGATGCTGGACCTGCGCTTCTTCCGCAGCGCCCGCTTCTCCGGGGGCCTGTCCGTGAACATGGTTTCCAACGTGGCGCTGTTCGGGTTCCTGTTCTTCTTCACCCAGTACCTGCAGCTGGTCAACGGCATGGACCCCATGACCTCCGGGCTGCTCATGATCCCGGGCCTGCTGCTGTCCATCCTCACCGGCCTGGGCGCCGAGCGGATCGCGCGCGTGGTGGGGGTGCGCTCAGCGGTGGTGCTGGGCCTGCTGCTCGTGGCCGCGGGCTTCTTCGTGGTCGCCTTCACGGACCAGATGCAGTCCTCCGCGCCGATCCTCGTGGCGTTCACTGTCATGAGCGCCGGCACCGGTCTGGCGACGACGCTGTCCACGGACCTCGTGGTCTCATCCGTCCCCGAGTCCAAGGCGGGTGCGGCGTCGGCCGTGTCCGAGACCGGGTACGAGGTGGGGGCCGTCCTCGGCACCGCCGTGCTGGGCGGCCTGACCACCGCGTTCTACCAGGCGCACCTGGACCTGCCCGCCGCCGTGGGTGCAGACAGCGCGCAGGCCGCGCACGAGACGCTGGGCGGAGCCCTGGACGTGGCCGCCGAGTCCCCGCTGGGATCCGCGGTCGCCGACGCCGCCGTGGCCGCCTTCTCCGCGGGCATGCAGTGGACCTCGGTGTTCGGGGGGATTCTGGTCGCAGGGGTGGCGCTGGCCCTGTTCCGGGTCCTCCGGGCGGACCGCAGGGTGCGCCGGGCCGTCTGATCCCGGGGGCGCCCCGGGTGTGGAGGTACGCTGACCTCGCTCGTGTATCGCGGGGTAGCCAGCCCTCGACGCGAGCGGCGCACCGCACGAGCCGGCCGACCGGAGGGGATCCCGCATGCACCTGCAGCCCAAGGACCAGGAGAAGCTTCTGGTGGTGGTCGCCGCGGACCTCGCGCGCAGGCGTCAGGCGCGGGGGCTGAAGCTCAACTACCCGGAAGCCATCGCGATCATCACCTACGAGCTGCTCGAGGGCGCCCGCGACGGCCGCACCGTGGCGGACCTGATGAGCTGGGGCAGCACCATTCTCACCCGTGACGACGTCATGGAGGGCATCCCGGAGATGATCCCGGACGTCCAGGTGGAGGCCACGTTCCCGGACGGCACCAAGCTCGTGACCGTCCACGAGCCCATCCGGTGAGACCCGCCGTGCACTGCGCCGCACCGATCGCACCACCCACCGCAACCCCCGCGAGGAGCACCCGTGACACCCGGTGAGTACGTCCTGGCCGAGACCCCCGTGGTCTGCAACGAGGGCCGCGAGGCCATCACACTGGAAGTCCTCAACCGCGGGGACCGCCCCGTGCAGGTGGGTTCGCACTTCCACTTCGCCGAGGCCAACCGGGCCCTGGATTTCGACCGGAACCGGGCCGTGGGCCGCCGCCTGGACATCCCCGCTGGCACCGCGGTGCGCCTCGAGCCGGGGGACTCCACCACGGTGCGGCTGATCCCGCTCGGCGGGGACCGCATCGTCTACGGGTTCCGGGACCTGATGGACGGCCCACTGGACGCCCACGAGCCGGCGTCCCTCGACGACGACACAGCCCCCGTCACCCCCGCCCGGCACCGTTCCGCGGCGGGGGACGCACCGCAGCCGCTGCGCGAACGCAAGGGCTTCTCCAACGAGACCCGCTGAGCCGGGCCGCCGCGCGGCGTCGTGCCCGGACGGGCGCCCGCCGGACAGACAGCACCGGAGCGGGACCACCGCCGCGGAACCGCAGGGACCTGCGAGCGCTGTGACCACCAGCACCCCGAGACCAACCGCCCACCCCGAACGAGAAGGCCGACCATGAGCTTTGAGATGAGCAGGGAGCAGTACGCGAGCCTGTACGGGCCCACTACCGGGGACGCCGTGCGCCTGGCGGACACCGAACTCTTCGCACGGATCGAGAGGGACCTCACGACCCCCGGGGAGGAGGCCGTGTTCGGTGGCGGCAAGGTGGTCCGGGACGGGATGGGCCAGAACGGGCAGCTCGTGCGGGACGTCGGGATCCCGGACCTGGTGATCACGAACGTGGTGGTGATCGACTGGACGGGGATCTACAAGGCGGACGTGGCCGTGCGCGACGGTCACGTCCTGAAGATCGGCAAAGCCGGCAACCCCCACGTGATGAGCGGTGTGGACATCGTGATCGGCGTGGCCACGGACGTGATCGCCGGTGAGGGCAAGATCCTCACGGCGGGCGGGATCGACTCCCACATCCACTTCATCAGCCCGGACCAGATCGAGACGGCGCTGGTCTCGGGGATCACCACGATGATCGGAGGCGGCACGGGACCGAGCGAGTCCTCCAAGGCCACCACGATCACCCCGGGCGAGTGGAACATCCACAACATGCTGCGCTCGTTCGAGGAGTTCCCCATGAACTTCGGGATCCTGGGCAAGGGCCACGGCTCGTCCATCTCGCCCATGGCGGAGCAGATCCGGGCCGGGGCGATCGGGCTGAAGGTCCACGAGGACTGGGGCGCCACGCCGTCGTCCATCAACACGTCCCTGCAGGTGGCGGACGAGTACGACGTCCAGGTGGCCATCCACACGGACACCCTCAACGAGGCGGGTTTCGTGGAGGACACCCGCGCGGCCATCGCGGGGCGCGTGATCCACACGTTCCACACGGAGGGCGCGGGCGGTGGGCACGCGCCGGACATCATCGAGCTCGCGCAGGACCCGAACATCCTGCCGGCGTCCACGAACCCCACGCTGCCGTACACGCGCAACACCATCGAGGAGCACCTGGACATGCTCATGGTGTGCCACCACCTCAACCCGGACATCCCCGAGGACGTGGCGTTCGCGGACTCGCGCATCCGCAAGGAGACCATCGCGGCGGAGGACGTGCTGCAGGACATGGGGATCTTCTCGATGACCTCCTCGGACTCACAGGCCATGGGTCGTGTGGGGGAGGTGGTGCTGCGCTCGTGGCAGGTCGCGGACTCCATGAAGCGTCAGCGCGGGCCCCTGCCGCAGGACGAGGGCACGGGCGCGGACAACCACCGGATCAAGCGGTTCATCTCCAAGTACACGATCAACCCGGCGATCGCCCACGGCATCTCGCACGCGGTGGGCTCCGTGGAGGAGGGCAAGTTCGCGGACCTGGTGCTGTGGGAGCCCAAGTTCTTCGGGGTGAAGCCGGACCTGGTCATCAAGGGAGGGCAGATGGTGCACGGCGTGATGGGCGATCCGAACGCGTCCATCCCCACCCCGCAGCCCCGCTGGTACCGCAAGGCGTTCGGGGCGTACGGCAAGGCCGCCGCGCGCTCGTCCATCACGTTCATGTCCCAGGCATCCATCCGGGCGGGCGTGCCACGCTCGCTCGGGCTGGAGAAGGTGGTGCGCGAGTGCCGCGACATCCGCACCCTGACCAAGGCGGACATGAAGTTCAACGGCGAGACCCCGCAGCTGCGCGTGGACCCGGAGACCTACGAGGTGCGCGTGGAGGGAACTCCCGTGAGCTGCGAGCCCCGGGACGAGCTGCCCATGGCGCAGCGCTACTTCCTGTTCTGACGCCACACCGGCTCCGCGCCCGGCTCCGGTCACGACGACGACGCCGCACGGCCCGGTCCGCACGCCCGCCCCGTTCGCGGTCGTTCCGGCCGCGGCCGGCGGCTTCGGCCACGCAGTCCCGCACCACGACATTCGACAGCGAAGGGAGAGCACCCGTGATCGTCACCGAGATCCTGGGCAACATCCATGAGGAGAGCGGCCGCGAGCTGGTGGTCGGCAGACACGTCGAGAAGGTGGTGCTGCCCAGCACCGAGCTGGTGAAGCGCATCCAGCGGCTGAGCACCGACCACGACCGCGAGATCGGTCTCCGCCTGCCCACCGGCGCACCGGATCTGAAGGACGGGGACGTCGTCGCCGTCGAGGATGCGACGGAGGTTGCGGAGGGCGGCGCCGGGGAGGGCCACGGGTACGCGGCCGTGGACGGGCGAGGCCACGACGCCGCGGACGGCACCGACGTCGCGGACACCGCCGGGCACCACAGCCACGCGGGGTCCGGGCGGGGCAACGCCATCGTGGTCCAGGTGCTGCCCACGGACGTGCTGGTGATCGGGGCGCGGTCCATCACGGAGATGGCGTTCGTGGCGCACAGCCTGGGCAACCGGCACCTGCAGGCGCAGTTCTTCGACGAGGACAGCGAGTACGGGGCGCAGGTGATGGTGGTGCAGTACGACCACACCGTCCAGGACTTCCTGGAGCACCACGGCGTTCCGTACTCCCGCCAGGAACGGGTCATGCCGGTGCCGTTCCGCCACGCCGAGCACACGCACTGAGACCGTGGTGGAGCCGAGCCTGAGCGGGGTCCTGGGGCTGATGCAGCTCACGGACTCCGCGCTGCCCACCGGGGCGTTCAGCCATTCGCTGGGCTTCGAGACGTACATGCACGCGGAGCAGCTGGAGGACCGGGAGTCGTTCTCTGCGTGGCTGGAGATGTTCGTGGACCAGCAGCTCACGCACACGGACGCGCTCGCCGTCCGGCTGGTCTACGCGGCGCAGGACTTCGAGCGGGTCGAGGACCTGGACGACCTCGTGACCGCCCAGGCCCTGCCCCGGCAGATCCGCGAGGGTGGGATGACCATGGGCAGGCGGCTGCTGAGCATCGGCGCCCGCAGCTACCCCGGCGAGTGGGTGCAGCGCTACGAGCAGGGGGTTGTGGAGGAGCGGCTGCACGGCCACCAGGCCACCGTGTGGGGCGTCCTCGCGCGGGAGCTGGGCGTGCCCGAGGACACGGCGGTGGCCTCGCACGTGTACGCCACGGTGATCTCCCTGACCCAGAACGCGGTGCGCGGCATCCCGCTGGGGCAGAACACCGGCCAGGCCGTGATCCGGGACGCGCAGGACTGGGTGGGGCGCGCCGTCGCCGTCTCCCGGGACCTCGTGGCGCAGGGCATCGCCGAGGAGGTGCTCGGCGCTGTGGCCCCCGGGCTGGAGATCGCGCAGATGAACCACGAGCGGCAGCGGGCCAGGCTCTTCATGAGCTGAGGCCGACGACAACGACGCGCGGCCGGGAGGGGCGCCCCGGGCCGGTTCACCCGGGACCGGCAGCAACGCACGAACCGCACGGCCGCATGAACCGGCGGAACGCACGACACGTCATGGGAACCAGAAGCACGACGAGCAGCAGGAGGAACAGCATGGACCCCGTCATCATCGGTGTGGGAGGCCCCGTGGGAGCGGGCAAGACGCAGCTCGTGGAGCGCATCACGCGAGCCATGAGCCAGGAGATCTCCATGGCCGCGATCACCAACGACATCTACACGATCGAGGACGCCAAGATCCTCGCGCGCAACTCGGTGCTTCCTGAGGAGCGGATCATCGGCCTGGAGACCGGTGGCTGTCCGCACACAGCGATCCGCGAGGACACTTCCATGAACGAGGCCGCGATCGAGCAGCTGAAGAAGCGATTCCCTGACCTGCAGGTGATCTTCGTGGAGTCCGGCGGGGACAACCTCTCCGCGACGTTCAGCCCGGAGCTCGTCGACTTCTCGATCTACGTGATCGACGTGGCGCAGGGGGAGAAGATCCCGCGCAAGGCCGGGCAGGGGATGATCAAGTCTGACCTGTTCATCATCAACAAGACGGACCTCGCCCCCCACGTGGGTGCGGACCTGGGCGTGATGGAGGAGGACTCCAAGGTCTTCCGCAAGGACAAGCCGTTCGCGTTCACCAACCTCAAGACGGACGAGGGGCTCGAGCGCGTCCAGGAGTGGCTCCGCAACGACGTCCTGATGCTCGATCTTGCCTGAGCCCTCCGAGGCTCCGGGCACGACGACGCCGCTCGGGCAGCGTGCCCCGTCCGCGCCGGTGCACAGGGCTGGGAGCGCGGGAGCGCGGTCGTCCCGGATACGGAGCCTGGCCGAGACCGAGTGGACGGGGCAGCTGCGGCTGGGCGTCGCCGAGCGGGACGGCCGGTCCTACGCGGCCCGGCAGTTCCACGAGGGCGCCCTGCGGGTGCTGCGTCCGCACTACCTGGACCACTCCGGGCAGGTGACCTACACGGTGATCAATCCCGGGGGCGCGTACTTCGGGGCGGACGCCTACCTGCTGGACGTCGTCGTGGAGCGGGGCGCGTCCCTGGCGCTGACCACCCAGTCCGCGACCAAGGTCTACCGCACTCCGCAGGGCCCCGCCACGCAGGAGATGACCGTGCGGCTGGGCCCCGGCAGCGTGCTGGAGTACGTGCCGGACCAGCTGATCGTCTACCGCGGCGGGTCCTACATCCAGCGCACGCGTGTGGACATGGATCCCACGGCATCCCTGGTGCTGGCGGAGATCGTCACGCCCGGGTGGTCACCGTCCGGGGAGTCCTTCGCGTACGACGAGCTGCGGATGCGCACCGAGGTGCGGGTGCTGCCGCCGGATCCCGCCGCCCGCCCGCGGCGCCTGGTCGTCGACCAGCTGCGGATCCGCCCGGACGCGCACGGGGACCTGACCGGCGTGGGGTTCATGGAGGGCCGCAGCCACACGGGGCAGCTGCTGCTCGCGGACGCGCGCCTGGACGATGACCTCTACGAGCGCCTCACCGAGCTCGTGGATGCGTCCGACACCCACTCCGGGATCACGCGCGCGGGCGCCGGGGAGCCGTACGGTGTGCGGTGCGTGTGCGTTCGCTCGCTCGCGGACTCCACGGAGGCCGTCGCGGCGCTGCATAGAGCCGTGGTGGACGAGCTCCACGAGCGCTGGCGCGGGCAGGCCCCGCTGCGGCTGCGCAAGTACTGACCAGCACCACCCACCGAGGAGAACAGTGTCCACCACGTCCCACCCCACGTTCTACCGTCGCTATGTCACGGACCGGCACACCCTGCCGCTGCGCGCGCGGGTGGGGTTCACGCTCGCCGCGGTGGCCGCCCTGCACCTGCTCGCGTTCGCGCTGCTGGCGACGGCACTCGCTCCCGGTGCGCAGCCGCTGGCCCTGGGCGTGGTGCTCACCGCGTACGCAGCGGGCATGAAGCACAGCTACGACTGGGACCACATCTCCGCGATCGACAACACCACCCGCAAATTCGTCTCCGAGGGCATGAACCCGGCGAGCGTGGGCTTCGCGTTCAGTCTGGGGCACTCCCTGGTCGTGACACTCGCCGGGACCATGGTGGTGGCGGGGGCGCAGTTCGTGAGCGGGGCGTTCGAGGACGGCAGCTCCGCCAACCACGTGCTCGGGCTGATCGGCGCGGGTGTCTCCGGGGTGTACCTGCTGGTGCTGGGGCTCTACAACGCGAGCATCTCGGTGGGGTTGGCCCGGGGCCGGTCCACCGCGCACCAGCACTCTGCCGTGGGCGCGCGGGGCGACGGCGCAGCGGATGACGGCGGCTGGGGGCTCGTCTCCCGCCTGCTGCGCAAGCCGCTGCAGCGGGTGCGCCGCCCGCGGGACATCTTCGTGCTGGGCTTCCTCTTCGGCCTCGGGTTCGACACCGCCACCACGATCGGCCTGCTGCTGCTCACCGTCTCCGCGTCCCTGGCCGGAGTGCCGGCACTCGCGCTGCTGGGTCTGCCCGTGGCCTTCACCGCCGCGATGACCCTGTGCGACACCCTCAACGGGCTGGGCATGATGAAGCTCTACTCCAACGCCCTCACGCAGGCGGGCACCCGGCGCCGCTTCAACACCACCGTCACCGTGATCTCCGCGGTCTCCGCGCTGTTCGTCGCCACGATCACCCTGGGTGGCTTCTTTCACGACCTCCTGGGGCTGGAGGACCCGGCGACGACGGCGCTCGCGGAGATCGACCTCGGCCAGGCCGGGCTCGCGCTCATCGCCGTCTTCGCGCTCGTGTGGCTGCGCTTCTGGTGGGTGGGGCGCCGGGAGCCCGGGACGGCGTCGTTGACGTAGTTCCGGCGTCTCCCGCCAGCCGCGTCAGGCGCGGGACACCGCCGCGTGCAGCCCCAGGTACGCGCACGCGGAGGGCACGGGCACCCTTCCAGCGCTACGGGGCGGCGTCGTCCGGCTGCTCCGGGCGCGGCCCGCGCGCCGGGAATCTTTCCCCCGGGGGCCGGTGTTGGAACCGGTGAAGGGGTCGCGCGACGACCCCCGAAGAGAATCCGCGACAGAAGGAGACCTCATGGCTTACCGCACAGAGAACCCCGCCACCGGCGTCGTCGAGCAGGAGTTCACCTCTCTCACGGACGCGGATGTCGCCCGCGCCGTCGAGCGCGCGGACGCCGCATTCACCTCGTGGCGCAAGACCCCCGCGGAACAGCGCGCGGCGGCACTGGCCGCTGTGGCGGACGCGTTCCAGGAGCGCGGGGACGAGCTGGCCCGCGTGATCAGCACCGAGATGGGCAAGCCGTTCGCGCAGGCCCAGGGCGAGGTGGCACTGTCCTCCTCGATCTACCGCTGGTACGCGGACCACGGGCCCGCGCTGCTGCAGGAGGAGACCCTGGACGTGGGCGACAGCGCGAAGTCCGTGGTCGTCACCGATCCCGTGGGTGTGCTCATGGGTGTCATGCCCTGGAACTTCCCGCAGTACCAGGTGGCCCGTTTCGCGGCCCCGAACCTCATGCTGGGCAACACCATCCTGCTTAAGCACGCGTCCATCTGTGCCCGCACGGCGGAGCTCATCGAGGAGATCCTGCACGCCGCGGGCATCCCCGAGGACGCCTACATCAACCTGTTCGTGAGCACGGACCAGATCACGGACGTCGTGGCGGACCCGCGCGTTCGCGGCGTCTCCCTCACGGGCAGCGAGGGTGCTGGCAAGGCCGTGGCGACCACCGCCGCGCAGAACCTCAAGAAGAGCGTGCTGGAGCTGGGCGGCTCGGACCCGCTGGTCGTGCTCGACGACGTGGACGTCTCGAAGACCGCGAAGACCGTGGCCACCGCCCGCATGAGCAACGCGGGCCAGGCCTGCAACTCGCCCAAGCGGATCTTCGTGCCCGCGGGCATGTTCGACGAGTTCGTGAAGGTGGTCGTGGAGACCGTCGAGGCCATGACGGTGGGCAACCCCCTCGAGGACGGGACCGACGTCGGCCCGCTGTCCTCGGTCCAGGGTCGCGACGACGCCGTGGCCCAGGTGGAGCGCGCCGTGGAACAGGGCGCCACTCTGCACACCGGTGGCAAGGCCCTTGACAAGGACGGCGCCTGGATGTCCCCGGCCGTCCTCACCGGCGTGACCCGCGAGATGGACGCCTTCAAGGAGGAGATCTTCGGCCCCGTGGCCGTCGTCTACTCCTACGACTCCGTGGACGAGGCCGTGGAGCTCGCCAACGACTCGTCCTTCGGGCTCTCCGGTTCCGTGTGGAGCTCCGACGTCGCGAAGGCCGAGGAGATCGCCCGCCAGCTCGAGGTGGGCATGACCTACGTCAACGAGCACGGCACCACCAAGGCCGGGCTGCCCTTCGGCGGCGTGCGCCGCTCCGGTTACGGCCGCGAGCTGGGCCGCTGGGGCTTCGGCGAGTTCGCGAACACCAAGCTGGTGCGCGTGGCGGGCTGACCCCCGACTCTCAGTGAACGGTCCTGCGGCCGGCCCCGGTGTGTCCGGGGCTGGCCGTTGCTATGCGGCGTTGTCGCCCCTTACGCTCCCGGCGTCCTGCGGTCCCGCGGCGCCCTCTCACCTCCGGCACCCCTCCCGCCCGCGGCGCCGCGACCGTACAGTGGGGTGCAGGACGCACGACGTAGAACACACGGCGCCGGGACCCGGCGCGGAACGGAGGACCATGAGCGCCCAGGACCTGATGGCCGATGCCGCGAGGCGCCCGGTGGACGCCGCGGAGGCGGCTCTGGAGGGGATCTCCTCGACCGTGCTGAACACGATGCCGGAGAAGACCCACAACTCGATCGCGTGGCTCGTGTGGCACGCGGCGCGGCAGCAGGACGTGCAGGTCGCGCAGCTGTGCGGCTCGGAGCAGGTCTGGACGGCGGAGGGCTGGAACAACTCCTTCGACCTGGGCCGTTCCAGCGCGGACTCCGGCTTCGGGGACACCCCCGAGGACGTGGCGAAGGTGCGGGTCTCGGACCCCGGGCTGCTGCTCGGCTACCTGCGCGCCGTGTGCTGCGGGACGGCCACGTACGTGCGCGGGCTCTCCCAGGAGGACCTGGACGAGGTGATCGACGAGTCGTGGGATCCGCCCGTGACCCGGGGAATGCGCATTGTCTCCACCGTGATCGACGCCGCCGAGCATGTGGGCCAGGCGGCCTACGTCCGCGGGCTCGTGGAAGAGGACTGGTCCGGGAAGTACTGACACGAGATGTCATCTGTAGATGCAACTACATATAGACCTGGACCTCGCCTAGACTGGCGCCACTGACCACCGGCCCGCGGGCTCACAGCGCCGGGGTTCCTCCCGGGAGACTCGATCACACTTATGGCTCGTTCACGCGCACGTTCCTCTGCGGTCAAGAAGCCCTCGATGGCGCTGACCGCCTTCACCTCTTTCTCACTGCTCGTGGCCGTGAGCGTTGCCGTGAGCAACGGCACCGTCACAGCTCCCTGGCAGCCGGCCATGGCGCACGACGCGCAGGGGCCGCAGCAGGTGGGAACCTCCGGTGAGCCCGGGGGCGCGGGGGACGACGCCGCCGCGCAGCCGGTTCGCGCGTCCCTGTTCGCCTCCGTGGCGGACCAGGCCGCGATCGACGAGTCCAAGGTTGTCCCGGCGTCGTTCTCGGTGGCGGGCAGCGCCGCCCCGAACGCGGAGGGCGGGGCGGCATCCTCTCCGGCGTCTTCCACCGGCTCCACGGGCGGGGTCAACGGAGTCTCGTCTCTGGCGCCCTCCACCCACGCTCCCGCAACGCTCGAGGGAAAGCTCCCCGTCAACACGCTGATCGCCCCCGCGCAGCCCGTGATCGTGCTCAAGGGCGGCGAGTTCGGGTGGCGCACCGCCCCGGACACCGGTCAGCACGAGCTGCACAACGGCACGGACATCTCCGCCCCCGAGGGCACCCCCGTGGTCGCGGCCCTCGACGGCACCGTGACCGCGGTGTTCTGGGACGTGTGGGGCGGCAACCGTGTGGAGGTCTCCCACGCCAACGGCATGAAGACCACTTACAACCACCTCAGCAAGGTCATGGTGCGCGTGGGTGACTCCCTGAAAGCATCCGAGCAGCTGGGCGAGGTGGGTCAGACCGGCCTGCGTGTGACCGGTCCGCACCTGCACTTCGAGACGTGGGTGGACGGCAAGGTGGTGGACGCCCAGTCCTTCGACTGGAAGACCGACAAGGACATCATCCGCGCCTCACGCCCCGCGTACTCCACGGCGGACCAGGCCCCCGCCACGCCCCCGGGCGGCGGAACGCACCGTGCACCCTCCCCGTCGGAGGGCGGGAAGGGCACCGACGAGGTCGTGGCGCTGGGCGGTCAGAGCCCCAAGGCCAAGGACGCCCCGAAGAAGTCGCCGGCGGGGCAGGGGAAGAAGCCCTCCACGGGCCCCCGCACACCGGCTCCCACGGGCGGGAAGGGCTCGCAGAAGCCTGCACCCTCCACCTCCCCGAGGCCCAGGCCCTCGACCCCGGCGCCCACCCGGCCGGGGACCGGCCACCCGACGCAGCCCAAACCGACGAAGCCTCATCCGACGCAGCCCAAGCCCAAGCCGACGCAGCCCAAGCCCACGCCCCCGAATCCCGGGACCCCGCCGCTGGATCCGCGCACGGCCCCCATCGACACGCTGACCACCGCGCAACAGCTGCACCAGCGCACGCAGTCGGTCCTTGCCGCACACCTGCAGCTGGGGGCCGGGGACCAGGCAAAGGCGTACGTGATTGGATCCCCGCTGGAGTCCCAGCTGCAGGCGCTCGTGACGCGCTCCGTGGCCCTCAAGCTCCCCGCGGGGGATCCGTACGTGGCGCAGCTCAACGCGGCGCACCGCGCGGTGGTGGCCGCCGCCAAGCCTCCCCAGGACGCAAAGGCTGCGACCGCGGCCACCGCGAAGCTGCAGGCCCTGCAGGAGATCGCCACCCGCACCCCGCCCTACACCCCGCCCGCGGCCGCACCGGACGCGGTGCCCGCACCTGCCGCCCCGAACCGGTGAACCTGTGCCGGTGATCCCGAGCCGGTGATCACCGGCGCGTGACGCCCGCCCTGCCCCGGGGGCTGCGGCGGTGGGCTCCGTCCCTGCCTTCCCGTGCTCCGGCGAGCCCGCGAGCGCCCACCGGGCCGGCCGGCCGGCAGAACCGCAGCCCGTTCCGGGACCCCCTGCCCCGGTGCTAGCCTGCCTCCACGGAGCGCCGCGGAGGGCGGTCCGACCGGAGAAGGGGACGTGCGCGTGCGCGAGATCGTGGTCATCGGGGGCGGCAACGCCGGGTTGAGCTGTGCGGCGCGGATCCTGCGCCGGAGGACGGGCGAAACGGCGCGGGTGACCGTGGTGGAGCCGAGCCCCACCCACACCTACAGCCCCATGCTCTCCTACGTGGGGTCGGGCATGGCCGGTCTGAGCAGCGTGTGCAAGGCCCAGCGGCGGCACATGCCCTCCGGAGCCCGGTGGCTCCGTGCCCGTGTCACGCGGGTGGATCCGCAGGCCCGCACGGTGGCGCTCGACGACGGCACCGAGCTGGACTACGGCGACCTCGTGGTGGCCCCCGGCATCACCCCGGACCTCGACCGCGTGCCCGGGCTACAGGCCGCCCTCGACGGGCCGTTCGCCGCCACCAACTACGAGACGCAGCTGGCCACCAAGACCTGGGACCTGATGTCCGGGCTGCGCGAGGGCAGTGCAGTGTTCACGGTGCGCTTCGACGACGCCGCGTGCGGTGGTGTGGGCTACAAGCCCCTGTTCATGGCGTGCGACCACTGGCGCCGCACCGGTGTCCTGGGCGGGTTGCGGGTGCGGGTGGTCGTGGAGGCCCCCGAGCTGTTCCCGGAGCCGCGGGTGGCCGGGCACATCGCGGACGCCCTGCGGCGCTACGGCGTGGAGACCGTCCTGGACGCGTGCATCGAGTCCGTGGACCCGGACGCCAGGGCTCTGCGCATCACGCGCAACGGGGCGCCGGAAACCGTGGACTACGACGCCCTGCACGTGGTTCCCCCGCACCGCGCCCCGGCGTGGATCTCGGACAGCGGGCTGGGCGACGGCGGATCCGTGGGGCGGGTGGACGTGGACCCCGAGACCCTGCAGCACGTGCGCGATCCGCACGTGTGGTCACTCGGGGACGCCGCCGGGCTGGGCGTGATGTCCTCCGGCGGGGCCATCCGCAGTCAGAGCCCGGTGCTCGTGCACAACATCTTCGCTGCGAGTTCGGCGCAGTTCCAGCGCTACGACGGCTACACCGTGGCGCCCATCGCCCTGTCCCGGCGCACGCTGCTGCTCGCGGAGGTGGACCGGAAGCTGCGCCCGGAACCCTCGTTCGGCGTGCGTGACCTCGCCAACCCCCGCCCGTGGACGTTCCTCTTCGACCGTTGGCTGCAACCCGCCCTGTACTGGAAGGGCATCCTGCGCGGCCTGATCTGAGGCGGCCCGGCCCCTGAGTGCGGACCACGACGCCGCCGGGGCGCTCCCGCGCGAGCCCCCCGGCGGCGTCGTCCGGGGCGGTGCGGGGTGGCGGGGCGGCGCCGGGACCGGGTGGGCCCGGCGCCACCGTGCTCAGCGGGTGGTGCGGACTCGCACCCCGGTGGCCGGGCGGGTCAGCATGTGGGTCCACGAGAACGTGAGGTCGTCCTGGTCGCTCGGCAGCTGGACCTCCGGCCGGCACAGCGCCACCACGGCGGCGGACAGGGACGTGACCGCGATCTTCTCGCCGGGGCAGCGGTGGCCCGTGCGGACCTCAGCGCCGCCCTGGGGGATGAACGTGGTGATCGCCTCGGCGTCCGCCACCCCCAGAAAACGCTCGGGGTCGAACGTGGCCGCGCGGTCCCAGGACGCCGGGTCCGTGTTGGTGCCCAGGATGTCCAGGACCACGCGCTCCCCCTTGTGCACGGGACAGCCCTGGATCTCGGTGTCCTGTGTAACCTCCGCGGGAAGCATGGGCACGAACGGGTAGACGCGGCGGACCTCCTGCGCGAAGGCCACGGCCTCGGGGACGTCCAGCAGGGTGCCGCCGCGCTGCTCGGAGGCGGCGCGGATGCGCTCGACCCACTCAGGGTGCTCCACCAGGGCGGTGGCCGCGAACGCGGCGAAGCGGGCCACGGCCACGTTCGGGCGGGTGAGGTTCTGCAGCTCGATGCCCGCGGTCTTCGCGTCCACCAGCTCGCCGTGCTCATCCACCAGGGCGGCCATGTGCGCGAGCACGGAGTCCTCGGGTGCGTTGACCTTGCCCGCGCGCACGTCCTTGATGAGCGCGGCGAAGCGGCGGTCCAGGGCGATCCGGTCCAGCCGGGACACCAGGTGCGTGGCGGGGCGCCCGAAGGTGTCCAGCAGGCGGCTCATCCGGTGGGCCCAGCGGTCCATCTCCGGCACGCCCCACTGCAGACCGGCCCACCGGAAGGACGCGCGGCCGAAGGCGATGGCGGTGCTGTCGTAGACGTTCTCGCCGTCCTTCCACCGCGCCACGAGGTCCTCGAGCTCCTCCGCCACGAAGGGTTTGTAGGCCGCCACGCGCTCGTCCTCGTATGCCATGTCCGCGAGCTGGTTCTTGCGCACCCGGTGGGCGTCGCCGTCCAGCCCGTGCACGGCGCCCGCACCGAAGAGCGGCCCCTGCACGACTCCGGGCATGGCGCCGTCGCGCCGCACACGGGAGGTGTTGTAGAAGAGCTTGACGCCCTCCTCACCGCGGACCAGGACGGTCTGCTTGCCCAGCAGAGGCATGCGGACGGGGCACCCCGAGTCGGAGGAGAGGCCCGCGCGGCGTCGTGCGCGGGAGGCGAAGAGGTAGCCGGAGCGGAGTAGGGACGGGCCCTGCTCGGAACGGATCTGACCGAACTGTGAAGTCATGACCCCAGTATGGCCCCGAGCACGGACACGCTCGGCTCAGGAGCGGGCGCGCACGCGCAGGGCACCGGCGAAGCAGAACGCCAGCACGCCCATGAGCGGGAAGACGAGCAGCGCGGTGCGCAGCCCCGCGGCATCCGCGAGCAGGCCCACGAGCGGCGGGGAGGCCACGAAGACGATGCGCATGCACCAGCTCACGAGTGTGAGCCCCGTGCCCGGCTTCAGGCCCGGCGCGTGGTCCGCGGCGGCGTAGGCGTTCGGGACCATGGTGGCGCAGCCGAACCCGGCCAGGGCGAAGCCCACCAGGGCCAGCCAGGGGGCGGGGGCGAGCGCCACGGCGCCCAGGCCCATGAAGATCAGCACCCCGCCGATGCGGGTGACCCGTACGGCACCGAGCGCGTCGATGAGCCTGTCCCCCAGGATGCGACCCACGAACTGGGCGCCCACGAGGCTCACGTAGCCCAGCCCCACCATGGCCACCGGCGCGGTGAGCACGTCCCGCAGGTACACGGCGGACCAGTTGGAGCCCACGTCCTCCACGAGCACCCCGGACATCGCGACCACGGCGATGGGCAGCAGGGCGAGCAGGGCGGCGCCGGTGCCCCTGGGCAGGCGGGGGAGCCCGGCGGTGTCCACGGGGACGTTCTCGGCCTGGGCGGCGGCGTGGGCCTCGTGGTCGTCCGGGACCGCCCAGCGCAGCGCCACCACGGCCACCGCGGAGAACAGGACGGCGCTCGTGAGGAAGTGCCACACCAGGGGGACGTGCAGGGCCGCGGCCGTGGTGCCCATGAGCCCGCCGATCACGGCACCCACGCTCCACAGTGCGTGCATGGAGTTGATCATGGACGTGCCCGCGAGACGCTGGACCCGCAGGCCCTGCGCGTTCTGGGCGGTGTCCACCACGGCGTCCAGCACCCCGGCGATGAACAGCCCCGCGCCGAACACCGCGAGCACGGGAACGGACCCGGCCACGAACACGGCCGCGGCCAGGAGCACGGAGCCCACCGCGGCGGTGCGGGCCGTCCCGAAGCGCCGAAGCACGGGGGCTGGCAGCGGGCCAGCCACCACCCCACCGATCGGGAACGCGATCACCGCGAGTCCGTACGCGGCGTTCGAGAGCTCGAACATGTCCTTGATCTCGGGCAGCCGCGGCAGCAGGTTGGAGAAGATCGCGCCGTTGGTCAGGAAGAACAGGGACGCGGCGAGCCGGGCGCGGCGGATGCGCGTCCGGTCCAGGGCGGGATCGGTGGAGGTCACCCGACCAGGCTACGGGGCGAGCCACGGTCCCCGTCATCCGTGGTCACCGGCGCCTCACCTCCTGCCGGGGCCTCGCCGCAGGCCGACGCCGCCCGCCCGCCTCCGTCTCTCAGGGCGGGCCCGCACGACCGATGGGGGCGGTCCCGTGCCATGAACGGGGGGGGCCCGCACGACCGGCGGGGAACGGGCGTGGCGCGGGGCGGGAAGCGGGCAGAGAAAAGCCCCGCGGCCCGCCTGGTCAGCGGTGCCGCGGGGCGCCCGTCCGGGGCCCGTACGCCCCGGACGGGAGATCTACTGCTCCCGGGCCGGAGCGGTGGTCACTGCCGGGGTCGGGGAGCCCGAGGAACGGGGGGAATCCGACGACCTCAGGGAACCGGGGGAATTCTCCGTGGGCTCCTGCCAGTCGCCGTTCCACGAGTCCACGGTTCCGGAGTCCCGCACGTCCACCGGCGTCCCCTTCAGGAACAGGCAGGGCCGGCCCCTGGGTGCGGAGGCGCACACGGTGTCCGCGTCGAGAGAGGACGACGTGCCCGCCTCGGAACGCACCGCGGCGGGCACGGTCTGATGGGTGTCCGCGGTAGCCGCGGTCAGGGGGAAGACACCATCGCCGGAGGCGGTGTCTTCGGAGGTCCCGGAGTTCGAGGAGGACGGCGACTCCGGGTCGCCCTCGGGCCACGGATTCACGGTGCGCGGATGGTGCGGGTCCGGGAAGTCCTTCTGGCTGCCGGCGGGGTACCAGTAGTCGGCGGCAGGCAAGGCGGCCCCGTAGCCGCCGGTGGTCGCGGTCACCGAGGTTCGGCGGGGCGCGGCGCCGTGCACGTTGACCATGGCCATGCCCTGGGACACGTGGGCATCCAGACGGTTGCTCACGCGCACGCCGTCCAGCAGCACGTCACCCGTGGTCGCGCGGGCGTTGAGAACGGTGGCCTCCACGTCCTGGGCTCTGATCGAGCCCACCTCCGTGGTGGCGGTGACGTTCTGGTACGCGCCCTGGATGTTCACCGTGTCGCGGGACGCGGTGAGGTCCAGCGAGACGGCGGGGTCTCCCTGAGGCACGACCACCGAGAGGGTCCGGGCGCTGCTGTTCCAGCCCGACTGCGGGGACGGGTACTCCACGCGCAACGTGCCCTTGTCGAGTGTGGGTTCCGGTTGCCGGGCGTCGAGGCGCAGGCCGGTCTCGTGCCACTGCACCTGGACGTGGTCCACCGTGGGGCTCGTGGACACGTCCACCGAGGCGGTGGGTGCGTCCACGCGGATGGTGGACACCACGGCGTCGGCCGTCCAGGAACCGTCGCGCTCCTGCGTCAGGGCCAGCGCCGCCGCGGTCCCGGCACCGCCCAGGAGCAGTCCGAGGGCAACCACTCCGCCGAGCACGGCTGTCGCGGTGTTCCACGCGCGGCGCTCGCCGCGGGACACGGGCCGGTCGTGGATGCGGGGCTCGCGGGATTCCCGCGGAGGGCGGCCGTCGCCGGGAACGCCCGCGGGCGGCGTCGTCGAGGGGGAAGAGGATGAGGGATCGGGAAACTGTGTGCTCATGTCGTGTCCTAGCGGGAGCGGTCCGAGTAGCCGAGGTACTTGAGAACGGCCAGGACCCTGCGGTTGCCGGTCTCCGAGGTGACGCCGAGCTTGGCGAAGATCGCGCCGATGTGCTTTTCCACGGCCGACTCTGTGAGGTACAGGTTCGCGGCGATGGACGCGTTGGACAGCCCCTGCGCCATGAGCCCCAGCACCTCGCGCTCACGCGGGGTCAGCAGCTCCAGGTCCTCACGACGCCGCGAGCGCACCAGGATCTGCGTGAGCACCTCCGGGTCCAGCACGGTGCCGCCGGAGCCCACGGTCTGCACGGACTCGAGGAACTGCTCCACGTCCGCCACGCGGTCCTTGAGCAGGTAGCCCAGGCCCTCGCGGCGCGAGGCGATCAGCTCGGACGCGTAGCGCTCCTCCACGTACTGCGAGAGCACGAGTACGGCCACGTCCGGGTGGGCGGAACGGATCAGCACGGCGGCACGGATCCCCTCGTCGCTGAAGGAGGGCGGCAACCGCACGTCCACCAGGGCGAAGTCCGGTCGGTGCTCCTCCACGGCCTTCACGAGCCCTTCGGCGGTGTCAGTCTCCGCGACGACGTCGTGCCCCGCGTCCGTGAGCAGGCGCACCAGTCCGGCGCGCAGCAGGACGGCGTCCTCGGCGATCACGATGCGCATCTCAGTTTCCCTCTCCGGTGCTGGTCCGCGACGATGACGACGACGCCGCGCCGCCCGTTCCCGGATCCCCTTCGGGGGCCTGACACTGGGGCTCGCGCGGAGTCCCGTGCTGGGTCTCCCCGTGGTGGCCGGGTGCCGCGGCCGGGGTGTCCTGGCGGGTGCTGCCGAGCGGCAGCTCCACGACCACCTCGGTGGGCCCGCCCGCGGGAGAGTTCAGGAAGAACCGTCCCCCGGCCGAGCGGATTCGGTCCCGGATGCCGGAGAGGCCACCACCGGGAACCACCTGGGCGCCGCCGCGGCCGGAGTCGCGGACCCCCGCCACCACCACGCTCGTCCCGGGGGCGGGGCCGTCCTGCACGGACACGGCCACGTCCGCGGAGCGGGCGCCGGAGTGCTTGACCGCGTTGGTGAGGCTCTCCGAGACTGCGAAGTAGACGGCGGCCTCCGTGCGCGGCTCCAGGCGCGGCACGTTCACGGCAACGTCCACGGGGAACGGGACCTGCGCAGCGATGGCAGACAGGGCTGCGTCGAGCCCCCGGTCCTCCAGCACCGCGGGGTGGAAGCCGCGGGCGAGCCTGCGCAGCTCGGTGATCGCGGCCTTGGTGGTGCCGTGGGCCTCCGCGACGAGCTCCTTCGCGGCCGCGGGGTCCGTGTCGATCCTGGACTTCGCCATCGAGAGGTTCATGGCCACCGAGACCAGCTGGGGCTGCACGCCGTCGTGCAGGTCCCGTTCGATGCGGGAGCGCTCGGTCTCCGCGCCGCGGACCGCGGACTCCTTCGCCGCGGACTCGTACTCCGCGCGGCGCTCGGACTCCATGGCCTCGCGGCGCAGCCGGGCGGCCTCGCTCTGGCGCAGCAACCCCGCGGAGAGCCCGCGGTGGGCCAGCGTCAGCAGCACGCCCAGCAGGATCCCGAGCACCACCGCGAGCACCGAGCCCGCGATCAGGGCCCACTCCGGCACGTCCCCGACGGAGCGCAGCCCGGTGCGCACCACGGAGTCGGCGGGCATGTACAGCGGCGTGGTGGCCGCTGCGATCCCGGCTCCGGCCACCACGAACGGCACCAGCATGAGCCAGCCGAGCAGACACGTGATCGCCAGGTGCAGCATCCCCAGCCACAGAGGGCCGTCGCTGGCGTCCAGCCAGATCTGGTGGGGGATCCGCACCCAGTCCGTGCGCGGTGTGCGGCGCCGCTGGGGGTCGCGGATGTCCAGACCGAACGACGACGCCGAGCGCCGCCGTTCCAACCACACCGCCGCCATCATCACGTAGACCGTGGCGGCCAGCACCAGCGCTCCCAGCCCGAGCGCGGGGATGGCGGCCACACCGGTCACGAGCAGTGCACCGATCAGGCACAGCAGCGCCGTGTTGAGCGCCGCGTCCACCACCAGGTCCAGGCTGCCGAAGAACAGGGTCTTGGGGGAGAGCATGCGCCACTCGCGGATCGCGGGCACCGACGGGCCGGGCGGCACGTGGCCTCCGGCCGGCGCCTGACCGGGACCGCCGTCGACGTCGTCGTCCCCGGCTAGGGGGCGACTCGCGCGGTTCGCGGAGCGGGCGCCGTACCGGTCTTCCAGACCTTCCGGGCGGCCCACGGGAGGCAGCGCGCGGTGCGCTGCGGCGTCCTCGCGGGGCAGCACGCGGGTGGCGCCCACCGGCGGCAGCGGCCGGGTGCAGCCCGAGGCCGGGGGAAGAGGTTCGGTGGCGTCCCACGGCGGAGTGGGTCGCGAGGCTGGTGTGCTCATGGCCTCCACGCTACGGACACCCCGCCGGCTCTCGCGCCAGAGCCAGCCACCGGTTTGCAGTGGGGTTTTCCCCACCCCCTGCCCATCCCCGCTCCAGAGCCGCGCGTGCCGCCCTGGCGCCAGCGCGCTCCCGCCCTAGAGTGAGCCTCATGCAGCACGATCTCACCGCTGCCGGGACGCCCCGGCCGCCGGGAGCGCCCGCCGTCGAGCGCGACCCCGCCGTGGACGCCGCCCGCGTGGGCTGCGTGATCGCCGTGGTGTGCATCCACATCCTCATGGTCACCCTCACCGCAGACCCCGCCACCGGGGAGATCCGCTCCGTGCTCGTGCCCACCCAGCAGCCCTGGTACTGGTGGGCCACCTGGATCTTCCAGATCATGCCCCTGTTCTTCGTTGTGGGCGGAACGGCAGCGGCCGGGGCGTGGCGGCGTCGTCGGGCGCAGGGCATGGACCCCGCGGAGTACGTGCGCGAGCGTGCCCTGCGGCTCGTGCAGCCGGCCGCCGTGCTGTGGTGCGCGCTGGCCCTGGTGGCCGGGGCCGCGCTCGCGGCGGGAGCGCCGTACGAACTGGTGACCTTCGCGCTGTCCGGGGTGGGCATGGCGCTGTGGTTCCTCGCCGCGTACCTGATCTGCCAGGCGCTCACTCCCACGTTCCTGGCACTGCACGAGCGTATGGGGTGGGTGTGGTGCTGGTTCCTGCTGTGCTGTGCCGTGATCGTGGACCTGCTCAGCGCGGCCAGCGGGGAGCAGTGGTGGAGGCTGCTGAACATGGTGTTCGTGTGGCCGCTCGTGCAGCAGTTCGGCTTCTTCCGCGCGGACGGCTGGTTCGCGGCACGCTCTCGGGGGCTGCTCGTGGCGCTCGCTGCGGCGTCGTTCGCGCTGCTCGGGGTGTGCGTGGCGGCGGGCCCCTACGCGCCGGACATGCTCACCGATCTCAACCCGCCCACGGTCTGCATGGTGGTCCTGGGCTTCGCTCAGGCGTGCCTGCTGGAGGTGTTCTCCCCGGCGCTGCGGCGGCTGATGACCCGGCGTCCGGCCCGGGTGGTCGCGCACCTGATCGGCACCCGCGCCATGACCGTCTACCTGTGGCACCTGCCCGTGGTCGTGGCGGTCATGGCCGTGTGGTTCTTCGCTGGCGGCTGGGACCCCGCACCCGGTTCCGCTGGGTGGTGGCTGCTGCGGATCCCGCTGGCGGTGGTGTGCTGGGTGGCCGTGATGCTCGTCGCGGCGGTGCTACGGCGCGCGGAGACGGCTTCGGTGGAGCCGTGGGGCGGGCGGGAGCGCAGCCTGCCGAGCGCACTGGTGCTGGTCGCGCTGGTCTGCGCGGCGGCCCCACCGTTGATCGAGATCGTCACGCTGCTCACTGTCCCGCTCGTGGTGGTGGGCGCGGCAGGCTCGGTGCTCGCCGTCGTCGTCCTGCGCAGCGGGCGGGTGCGGCAGGGACCGGGCCCCGCGGACGGGGCCGTGGGCGGTCAGCGGGTTACCGGGGGCCGCGGGGTCCCGGCGTAGGCTCGGTGGCGTCCTCGTCACGCAGTGCCCCGCGACCCATTCGCGTACGCACCCGGCGTGACGCCGTTGCGGGGGCACCGCCCCCGCGACCGAGAGGTGATCGCATGGCTTCCAAGAAACCGGTGCGCGACAGCGCCGAGCACAACGCCTACTTCCCGTCCGAGTACTCGCTGGGTCAGTACGTGGCACCCACCACGAACTTCGACGGCGCCGCAGGTGTTCCCGCCGCCCCGTCCGGTCCGCACAAGGTCCTGACCGTCCTCACGGACGAGCGCTACCTGCCGCTGCAGGACGACATCTACTTCTCCACGGGCAACCACCCGGTGGAGACCCTGCTGCCGCTCATGCACCTGCGCGCCGCCGGGTACGACGTGGACGTGGCCACCCTTTCCGGGAACCTTGCCAAGTTCGAGCTGTGGGCCATGCCCGAGAAGGACGACGCCGTGCAGCAGGCGTGGGAGGAGCTGCGGCCGCAGTTCGAGCGTCCCCGGGCCCTGCCGGAGATCGCCGACGGGCTGGACGGGGACAGCGACTACGCCGCCGTGTTCATCCCCGGCGGCCACGGTGCCACGATCAACCTCGCGGACAGCCCCGAGGTGGGCCGTGTGCTCGCCTGGGCACTGGAGAACGACCGCCCCGTGATCACCCTGTGTCACGGACCCGCCGCGCTGCTCTCGGCCGTGGGCGAGGACGGCAGGAATCTCTTCGACGGCTACGCCGTGACCGTGTTCCCCGATGCCCTGGACTCCGGGCCCAACATCGAGATCGGCTACCTCCCGGGCCGCATGAAGTGGCTCGTCGCCGAGGAGCTCACCCGCGCCGGGCTCACCGTGGTCAACGACGACATGACAGGGCAGGTCCACCGCGACCGCGGCCTGCTCACCGGCGACAGCCCGCTCGCCTCCAACGCGCTGGGTCGCCTGGCCGTGGAGACGCTCACGGGCCAGGAGTACGCCGCGGACTGAGGTCCGGTGCTCTCCAGAACGACGACGCCGCCCGCCCCCCCCCGCTCACGGGTGCCGGGCGGCCTCGTCGCCCAGCGGCCGGGCCCGCAGGCCGGCGTCCACGTCCGCCCGGGCGCCTGCCTCGGATGCGGAGACGACACACGCCGAGCCGATCACCTGGCAGCGCTGCGCGGACCGCGTGAACTGCCGCACGGAGTGGAAGACGACGGAGCCCAGCACGCCGAGGGTCGCGAGCCAGTGGGGCCGGGGGGCTGTCGGAGAGGCCGTGGGGCAGGGAGAGGCCTGTGACGCTGCGGAACGAGAACCAGAGGTGCTCCACGCCGTGGAGGTGGCTCGGCATGAGCCAGGAGAGCCCGACGACGAATACGAAGACCACCAGCAGACCGGCCAGGAGCGTGAAAAGGGTCCTGCGCAGGGCCCCGTGGCGCGTGCGGGCAGGGATGTTCAGCCCAGGTGGTCCAGGACCAGGGGGAGCAGCCGTGGTACGGCCAGGGGGTGCACCTGGTGGCCCATGCCGGGGACCGTCACGAACCGGGCTCCCGGGATGGCCCGGGCCGTTGCGGGGCCGCCGTCCGGGCGCACAATCCTGTCTCTGTCCCCGTGGAGCACGAGCGTGGGCGCGGTGATCTCGCCCAGCGCCTCGGTCCGGTCCCCGGAGGCGCGGATCGCACCGATCTGGCGGCGCATCCCGGCGGCCCCGTGACGAGGGTCCAGGTTGCGGTCCCAGTGGATCTCGGCGAGCCGACGTTCGTGGGCAGGGTCCACGGGGAAGCCCGGGCCTGCGAGGTGGCGGGACATGACCATGCGCGCACGCACGTACGTTCGGCGGGTCCTCGCTCCCGGCAGGGCGAGCATCGCGGCGGTGGAGGTGGCCACCGTGCCCACGGACGGGTCCCCCGTGGTGGAGCACAGCGAGACCAGCCGCCGCACCCGCCCCGGGTGGTGGGCGGCCAGGGACTGCGCGACCATCCCGCCCAGCGAGAAGCCCAGCACGTCCGCGCGGTCGATGCCCAGTGTGTGGAGAGCGTCCGCCACGTCCTGGGCCATGTCCTCCACCGTGTACTGCCCGGTGGGCAGGGCCCCCGTCAGCAGCTGCCGGGCGGTGGGAGGGGGAGCGCTCGCGCGGAAGGACCGGCCCTCGTCCCGGTTGTCGAGGCGGATCACCCGGTGGCCCCGCTCCATCAGGCCCTGCACGAGGGATTCGGGCCAGGTGGTGAGGTCGAAGCCCAGGCCGGTGATGAGGACCAGGGGTGAGCCCTGTGCCGGGCCGTCCTCCCGGATGCAGATGAAGCGGTCGGCTGACAGGGGCACTACGTGCTCCTCGCCGGCGAGGTTTCCCGGGGCGTCGCAGTGACCCGGGGCGGGGAGACCGGGGCGCGACGTCATGCCCCGATTCTACGGAGCCGCACGCCCGTCACCACAGGACGGGCCCGCTCAGAGCACCTGGCGGATGTGCTCCTCGAAGTCCCGCACGTGGTGCAGCATGACCGCCTGCGCGGTGTCCGGGTCCCCGTCCAGGACCGCGCGCAGCAGGGTGGCGTGCTCCTCCACGTGGCCCTGCAGCTGCGGCATCCGGTCCGCAGCCACGCACCAGATGCGGGTGGCCAGGTTGCTGTAGCGCTCGAGGGTGTCCTGCAGGTGGGCGTTGCCGGCCGCGGTGTACACCGCCCGGTGGACGCGGTTGTCCCAGCGCAGGGCGCCGTCCCGCTCCAGCTCGTCCGCACCCAGCGCGTCCAGTTCCCGCGCGAGGGTCTCAAGCTCGTCACGCTCCCGGCCGCCCCGGCGCTGCGCGGCGAGCTTCGCAGCGAGTGGCTCCAGCACCTCGCGCACCTGCGAGATCTCCGAGAGCGCGGTGATGTCCACGGTGGTGGCGAACGTCCCCCGGCGGGGATAGGTGACCACCAGGTGCTCGGAGTCCAGCCGCTTGATGGCCTCTCGCAGCGGGGTGCGCCCCACACCCAGCTCCACCGAGAGCCGCGCCTCGTTCAGCGGCATCCCCGGCACGATGTCCAGGAAGATCAACCGGTCCCGCAGTCGAAGGAAAGCACGGTCGGCCAGGGAGAGCTGGTTGTCGTCCGCGGCGTGGGAGGCGGAGGGGGTCGCGGTCATGCGGGAAACACCGTGCTTTCGGGTCGAACGGGCGGGGCCGAAAGGCGCCGGTCCGCGAGACACTCTACTGAACGGCGTCGCACGGGCCTGCGGAGTGTGGGGGCAGCGCCCGCGCTGGGATGGTCTCGAGGGACGCGGCACTCGCCGCCGGCGCGCGGGGCAGGCGCGGGGGCGACGTCGTCGGCCCGGGGGCCCGTGCCCAACGCGCCGGGCCCCACGACCCCGCGCCCCACCGCGTGCGGGCCGACGCCGCGGCGGCGCCTCAGCGCAGCACCACTGTCTTGGCACCGTGCAGGATCACACGCCCCTCGCAGTGCCAGCGGACGGCGTCCGAGAGGGCCTTGCACTCGGTGTCACGTCCGGCAGCCACCAGGTCCTCGGGCCCGTAGGCGTGGTTCACCTCCACCACCTGCTGGGTGATGATCGGGCCCTCGTCCAGCTCCGCGTTCACGTAGTGGGCGGTGGCACCCACGGTCTTCACACCGCGCTCGTACGCCTGGTGGTACGGCTTGGCGCCCTTGAAGGACGGCAGGAACGAGTGGTGGATGTTGATGACCCGGCCCTCCATGCGGGTGGCCAGCGAGTCGCTGAGCACCTGCATGTACCGGGCCAGCACCACCAGGTCCACCTCGAAGCGGTCCACGAGGTCCAGCAGCCGGGCCTCGGCCTCCGGCTTGGTGTCCCGGGTGACGGGCACGTGGAAGAACGGGATGCCGTGCCACTCCACGAGCCGCTGGTGGTCCAGGTGGTTGGAGACCACCGCCACGATCTCCACCGGCAGCTCTCCAGTGCGCGCCCGGAACAGCAGATCGTTGAGGCAGTGGCCGAACCTGGAGACCATCACGAGCACCCGCCGCTTCTCCTTGTGGCGGTGCAGCTCCCAGCGCATGTCGAAGCGTTCGGCCACCGGTGCCAGATCCGTGCGCAGGGCGGTCTCGTCCAGGGGCCGGTCCGCGCCTGGCGCCACGTGGACGCGCATGAAGAAGCGGCCCACGCGTCGGTCGTCGAACTGGGCGAGCTCCACGATGTTGGCGCCGTGCTCCAGCAGCACACCGCTGACCGCGTGCACGATCCCCAGCTGCTCGGGGCAGTTGAGGGTCAGCACGAGTTCCGGGCCGTTCGCGGCGGGCTCGGTGCTGCCCGGTGCCGGTGCGGGTCCGGGCGTGGAGGACGTGGGCTGGGCAACCATGGTGGGTCTCCTCGGGGTGTCGCGGGGGTGGCGCGGTGTCCTGGCCCGACGGCGTCCGTGCCGTCGGTCGGTTCCGGCACCCGACGGGGTGGCCGGGTGCCGGGGCGGTGGTGGTCTGTCCTGTAGGGAAGCGGCGCGGGTTCTGGCGGGCGGAGTCCCTGTGCGTGGGGTCCGCAACGCCGACCCGGGCGCGCCCCTCCGGGCGGCCCCCGGGCTGGCAAGTCCGCTCAGGCGAACTCGGGTGAGGCGAACTCGGTCATGGCGTCCAGCAGCCACTGGGCGGTGAACTGCGCGAACGAAGCGCGCGGCATGATCCGCCACGTCTGCTCCCCGGTGCGCCACAGCAGCACCTGGACCAGGGCGAGGGTTGTGGACACCGCCGAACCCACGGGGAAGGCCCGCGGGTGAAGGTCCACCGGGCAGCCCTTCTCGAGCACGGCCCGCGCGGAGGGCCCGCTCAGCTCGAGAGTGGTGCGGTTGGCCGAGAGGTCCACCACCTGTCCGGGCCCGCCCGACGCCACGAGGGCGTCCGCAAGGCGCTGGGCCAGCGGGCTCGTGGACAGCGTGGGAAGAGCCGAGCGGTCCGGTTCCGGTGCGTCGGCGGTCGGGGACGGCGACGTCGTCGTGGTATCTGCGGTGAGGGCGGGCGGGACCACGGTCTCGTCCGGGCCCACCACGAGGAACTCGTCCGGTCCCTGCCACAGCACCGCGATGTCCGCGGGGTCCCCGCTCACAGCCCCCGCGCGCGAGGGTAGGGGGCGTCCCACGACGTCGCACAGCGCCTCGGCGTCGGCGCCGCCGGGTGCTGCCCGGAGCCCGACCATGGTCAGGAACGGGATCTCGCGCAGGGACACGCCCCTGGGCCCGGCTACGGAGCCCTCGCGCATCGCGCCGGCCCACTGCTCCAGGGGGCTGTGCCGCAGGGCAGTGATGCCCGGGGTACGGGTGCTGGTCGTCTCGGTCTCAGCCATCTCGGCGGTTCCCTTCGGGGTCGTAGAGGACGGGGTCGGCGAGCACAACGTCCACGAGCCGCCCGTCCAGCGGTGCCTGGAGTGTCTCCCCGATGCGCTGCCGGCCGTTCCTGACCAGCGCGAGGCCGAACGTGCGCTCGAGTGCGGCGCTGCGGTAGCTGGAGGTCACGTGGCCCTCCATGGGCACGGGGCCCTGCTCGGGGGTCACGGGCGTGCCCGCAGTAATCAGTTGGGCACCCTCCGGCAACCGGAACGAGGGGTCCACGGGCAGCACCCCCACGAGCTGCTTGCGGTCCTCGCGGCTGGTGTCGGCGCGGGCGTAGGAGCGCTTGCCGATGAAGTCCTTGGTCTTGGACACCACCCACTCCATGCCGAGGTCCTGCGGGGTCACGGTGCCGTCCGTGTCCTGGCCGACGATGGGGAAGGCCTTCTCCGCGCGCAGCACGTGCATGGTCTCCGTGCCGTACGGGGTGATGCCGGACTCCCGGCCGGCCTCGTAGACCTGCTCCCACACGGAGAGCCCGTACCAGCCGGCCACGTTGACCTCGAACGCCAGTTCCCCGGAGAACGAGATCCGGCAGATCCGCGCGGGGATCCCGGAGGCGAGCACCGTCTCGCGGAACGCCATGAACGGGAACGCGTCCTGGGAGACGTCCAGGTCCGGGGCGAGCTTCGCGACCACGTCACGTGACCTCGGTCCGGCCACGGCCACCGTGGTCCACTGCTCGGTCACGGAGGTGAAGAGCACGTCCAGCTCGGGCCACTCGGTCTGCGACCACTCCTCCAGCCACTCCAGGACCTTCGCGGCCCCGCCCGTGGTGGTGGTCATCAGGTAGCGCTCCTCGTCCAGGCGCAGGGTCACGCCGTCGTCGAAGACCATCCCGTCCGGGGTGCACATCACGCCGTAGCGGCCCAGGCCGGGCTTCAGCTTCTTGAACGCGTTGGTGTACACGCGGTTGAGGAACTCACCGGCGTCCCTGCCCCGGATCTCGATCTTGCCCAGGGTGGTGGCGTCCATGAAGCCCACCCCGGTGCGCACGGCGACGCACTCCCGCAGCACGGCGGCGTCCATGTCCTCCCCGGGCTGCGGGTAGTACCACGGGCGCTTCCACTGCCCCACGTCCTCGAACAGTGCGCCGTGGGCCACGTGCCACGGGTGGATCGAGGTCAGCCGGGCGGGGTCGAACAGCTCGCCCTGGCGGCGTCCGGCCAGCGCGGCGAACGCGACGGGTGTGTAGGGGGCGCGGTAGGTGGTGGTGCCGATCCCGGCCACGTCCCCCGTCTTCAGCGCCTGGGCGATCACGCCGATCGCGTTGACCGCGGATGTCTTGCCCTGGTCGTTGGCGGTGGAGATGGAGGTGTAGCGCTTGATGTGCTCCACCGAGCGCATGCCCGCACCCACGGAGCGCAGCACGTCCGCGACGGTCTGGTCCCGCTGCAGGTCCACGAAGTGGCGGTTCCAGTCCTGCTCCTCGTCCGCCGTGCGCGGCACGAGCCACAGGGGCCGGGCCGGGGTGATCTGCTCGGGAGCGGCCACGGGTACGCGCACCGCGGCGTCGAAACCTGCGCTCTGGGCGGCCTGCGCACCCACGGCCGCGCCCTCGGCCAGGCAGCCGACCAGGTCCAGGGTTCCCGTCAGGGCGCCGGCGCACTGCTGGTCCTGCACGCCGGGCACCGGCAGGAAACCGGCGATCTCCTCGTTCCACTCGAGGCTGCCCTGGCGCTGGCTGTGCAGGTGCACCACGGGGCTCCACCCGCCGGCCACCGCGAGCAGGTCCGCGTCCAGGGTCTCGTAGGGTCCGGTGGGGCGGGCGTCCTCGTCGATCGGGCTGACGACGACGCCGCTGACCCGCCCGTCCTCGCCCTCACCGAGGGTGTCCACGACGGCGCTGCCGGTCAGCACCCGCACGCCCGTGGCCTGCGCGGTGCGCGCCGCGGCGTCGCCCGGTTCCGGGCGGCTGTCCACCACGGCGGCGACGTCGATCCCCGCCGCGTGCAGGTCGCCCACGAGCGCGTAGGCGGAGTCGTTCGTGGTGGCCACGACCACCCGGCTCCCGGCCGCCACGGCGAAGCGGTTGAGGTACGTGCGCACCGCTGCGGCGAGCATGATCCCGGGGCGGTCGTTGTTCGCGAAGACCACGGGGCGCTCGTGGGCGCCGGTGGCCAGGATGACCCGGCGGGCGCGGACGTGCCAGATCCGCTCCCGGGAGACGCCCGGGCCGGCGGGAGCGGCGAGGTGGTCCGTGCGGCGCTGGACGGCCACCACGTAGTTGCTGTCGTAGCTGCCGAACGCGGTGGTGCGCCGCAGCACCGTGACCTCGGGGTTCTCCAGCAGCTGCGCCTCGACACGGGCGGCCCACTGCCACCCGGGCACTCCGTCCACGGTCTCCTCACGACCGGAGAGCAGCGCGCCGCCGGGCAGCGACTGCTCGTCCATGAGGACCACGCGGGCCCCGGACTCCGCGGCCTGGTGCGCGGCGGTCAGTCCCGCGGGCCCGGCGCCGACCACGAGCACGTCCGTGTGCACGTACTTCGCGTCGTAGCAGGCCTCGTCCCGGGCCGGGTCCAACTGGCCGAGCCCGCGCAGGTACTCGGCGCCCAGCCCGTCCGTGAGCTCCACCGTGGTGGCGGGGAGCATGGACTCGGCCGCGTCCGCCGCGGTGCGCGGGGCCACCTTCACCAGGGCGTTGGGCTCCTCGACCCCCGCCGTGAGGATTCCGCGCGGGCGGCCCACGTACATCGAGTCCCCGCAGCGGATCCGGCCCTGGGCGAGCAGCGCGGAGGCCACCGTGTCACCGGGGTGCGCCGGGACCTCCCGGCCGTCCACGCGGACGGTGAGAGCGGCGTCGCGGTCCACACCCGTGGCGGTCCAGCGGTCGGCGGGAAGACGGAACGGGGCGTTCATCGGGAACCTCCGGGAGCGGTCTCGCCCATGCGGTAGACGGCGGTGATCTCGTACGTGGCGGTGTCACGCACCGCGTTGAACCAGCGGCGGCAGCCCACGGTGTGGACCCACCGCTCCTTGAGCAGCCCCTTGGGGTTGCTGCGGTAGAAGAGGTACTCCGCCCACTGGCGATCCGTCAGCTCGAACGGGTCCTCGGGGTACGGCACGTGGGCCTCCCCGCCGTAGTGGTACTCGGTCTCGTCGCGCGGGCCGCAGTAGGGGCATTCGATCAGCAGCATCGTGGGTCGTCTCCTCCGGGTGACAGCAGCGTGTGCACGGTCAGTGGGCCACGGCGGCGGCGCCGTGCTCGTCGATCAGGACACCGGTCTCGAAGCGCTCCAGGCAGAACGGCTCGTTGAGCGGGTGGGGCTCGTCCGTGGCGATCGTGTGGGCGAAGGCGAAGCCCGCTCCGGGTGTGCCCTTGAAGCCGCCCGTGCCCCAGCCGCAGTTCACGTACATCTGGTCCACCGGGGTCTTGGACACGATCGGGGAGGCGTCCAGGGTCACGTCCACGATCCCGCCCCACGTGCGCAGGACGTGCGCCCGGGCGAAGATCGGGAACAGCTCCACGGCCGCCGCCATCTGCTCCTCCACCACGTGGAACGCCCCGCGCTGGCCGTAGCCGTTGTACGCGTCCACACCCGCGCCCATCACCAGCTCGCCCTTGTGCGCCTGGGACACGTACACGTGCACGTGGTTGGACATCACCACTGTGGGGTGCACCGGCTCGTGCAGCTCCGAGACGAGCGCCTGCAGCGGGTGGGACTGGATCGGCAGCGTGAACCCGGCCAGTTCCGCGAGCACCGAGGAGTGCCCCGCCCCGCACAGCCCCACCTTGCCGGCGTTGATCCGACCGCGGGAGGTCTCCACCGCCACCACGCGCTCGCCGTCCTTGACGAAGCCGGTGACCTCGCAGTTCTGGATGATGTCCACACCCATCTGGTCGCACTTTCGCGCGAACGCCCACGCCACGTGGTCGTGCTTGGCGATCCCCGCGCGCGGCTGGTACGTGGCGCCCATGACCGGATAGCGCAGCTCGTCCGACGTGTTGATGATCGGGCAGAGCTCCTTGACCTGTTCCGGTGTGATCCACTCGGCGTCGATCCCGTTGAGCTTGTTCGCGTTGACCCGGCGCACCGACTCGCGGACGTCCTGCAGGGTGTGAGTCAGGTTCATGACGCCGCGCTGGGAGAACAGGAAGTCGTACTCCAGCTCTTCCGGCAGCCCCTCCCACAGCTTCAGAGAGTGCTCGTACATGGCCGCGGACTCGTCCCACAGGTAGTTCGAGCGGATGATCGTGGTGTTGCGCGCCATGTTCCCGCCCGCGAGCCACCCCCGCTCGAGCACCGCGATGTTGGTCATGCCGTGGTTCTTCGCCAGGTAGTACGCGGTGGCCAGCCCGTGCCCGCCGCCACCCACGATGACAGCGTCGTAGGACGGCTTCGGGTCCGGGTTGTGCCAGAGGAAGTCCGGGTGCTCCGGGAGCAGATCGGCCATGTGGTGCTCCGTTTCGGTGTTGAGGGTCGGGTGCGGTTCCCCGGGATGGGGGTGGACGACGTCGTGGACGTCCTGCGGTTGGGTCAGGCGCGGCGGGTGCGCGCGGTGCGGGTCAGGGACTTCACGAGCATCAGGGTCAGCAGCAGGATGCCCACGTAGTCGTTGACCACGTAGACGATGTTGACCATCAGCGAGAACGGCAGCACGAGACCCACCAGGGTGCCGATCGCTGCGAGTGCGAGGGTGAGGTACTTGAAGGGCAGGGACTTCTCTGGGAAGAACCGGGAGGAGACGGTCCACAGCAACGGCACCGCCGTGGTGTAGATGCCTGCGAGGATGATGAGTGAGAAGCACGAGGCGACCACCGGACCGAGATCCGAGGCGAGCACGAGCATGGGAATCTCGGTGCCGTTGACCGCCTCGATGTTCGCCAGCAGGCCCAGGCCCACGACCATGCAGGCCACGGAGAAGGAGACCCCGCCGAGCACCGCACCGGAGTGGGCCTCGCCGCGGCTGTGTGCGGTCCTGCCCAGTGCGGTGAGGAACGCGGCGAGCCACAGCATGCAGAAGCCCACATAGGACAGCCCCGCCAGCACCCAGTTGCTCGACGCGCGGGTGAGGTCCAGTTCCGGCAGCAACGCGTTGCCGTCGGCGATCCCGCCCGGGTTGCGAATGATGCCCAGGATCCCCAGGACGATCGCTATCACGACGATCAGCGGGCCGATCTTGCCGATCACGTCCACCAGCCGGTCCAGGCCGAACCACACGGTCAGTCCCACCACGGCGGCAAGCCCGATCCCGCCCACGTACTTGGACAGTCCGTAGTGCTCCTGGAACACAGCGCCCGCCCCGGCCACCATGACAGTGAAGCTCAGGAATACGAACAGAACGAAGAAGTAGTCGAAGAACACTCCCAGGTGGCGGCCGCAGTAGTAGCGGAAGATCAGCGACGGCCGGTCGAACTTCTCGCGGTGGCCTGTGGTCAGGAACTCCACGGCCACGTAGGTGATCAGCACCAGGACTACCAGGCCCGTGCCGAAGACGCCCCAGTAGCCGTAGGAGGTGAAGTACTGCAGGATCTCCTGGCCGGTTGCGAAGCCGGACCCGATCAGGAACGCGACGATCGCTCCGGCGTACGTGAGGATGCGCAACGAGCTCCTGGTCTCGACGGTGTCCAGCTGCGTGGAGGGTGACGCGGTCTGTGCCATGGTGACGTTCTTTCCCGAAGGGGGGGTGCTGGCCGGACGGTTCCGGTGGTGGCGAAGGGTTTTGTCGATCATTGATATATCTGTGTTCTGAGTACGGTATGTGATGCGGCCCACCCCGTCAATGCCCCGAGGTCAGGAGCAGGCGCCCCGCACGGGTGCGCAGAACATCTGAGGCACAACTTGCCCAGGGAACGCCCCGCACGGGTGCGCAGAACATCTGAGGCACAACTTGCCCAGGGAACGCGCCGCGGGGCGGGCATGTCCTGCCCCAGATGTTCAACGGCGGGGGGTCCTGCGGGCGTCGTTGGCCTGGGGACATGAACAGCCGCTCGTTCTCATGCCTGCCCGTGCGGCCGGATCGAGGAGCACGGCCTGAACTCGCTGCCGCGCGCAGAGTGGCCGGCCACTGTTCCCGCGGTGCGGCAGGTGCTGGACGAGGGCCTCAACCTCGGGCCGCTGACCGTCCGGGTGGGTGAGAACGGGGCGGGGACGCCCACCCTGGTGGAGGCCGTGGCGGCAGTTCGGTCTCAGCGTGGAGGGCGGCGCGCGGGACCAGGTGCTGCACCGGACCCGGGTGACCGAGTCTGGACCCGGCGACCGTCCGCAGCTCGTGCGCGGGGTGGTTCTCTGCACGCACTCGCCGGTCCTCGCCGCCCTGCCTGAGGCACGCAACTACGAGCTCGGCGAGTGGGTTCTGCGCCCCAGCGAGTACGACGAGCTGGAGATCACCTGGCACCTCTTCCTGGACGCACCCCAGCGATCCCCTCGGCGGGTCGGCCTGCGTGGTCGATCCGCTGAGCCCCGTGGGCTGCGCAGTATGTTCGCAACGGCATAGGCTCGCCCCATGACCGCCGCCCCGCCCTCACCATGCCGGATCCTCGTGGCCGGGGTGAGCGGCGTCGGCAAGACCACCCTGTGCCGTGAGATCGAGCAGTGCTCCGGCATCCCGCACACCGAGATCGACGCCCTGTTCCACGGCCCCGGCTGGATTCCGCGCCCCGAGTTCTCGGCGGACGTCGCGTGCCTGGCGGCGGGCGGTTCGTGGGTCACCGAGTGGCAGTACGACGCCGCACGGCCGGTTCTCGCCGAACGCGCCGACACCCTGCTGTGGCTCGACTTCCCGTTCTGGACCGTGACCTTCCCACGCGTCGTCCGGCGGACCGTGCGGCGAAGCCTGAGCCGCCAGAAGCTGTGGAACGGCAACACGGAGGGGTCGCTCCGTACTCTCTTCACGGACCCGGAGCACATCATCCGCTGGGCGGTCGCGAGCCGTCACAGCTACCGGGAGCGCATTCCCGCCCTGGCGGAGACGGCCCCGCAGCTGCGCGTGCTGCGTCTGCGTCACCCCCGGGAGGCGCGGGCATGGGTCTCCACCGTCTGGCCCGCGGGGACGGACGCCAAGGATGGACCCCGCAGGTGAGCCCGGCCCGCCCGATCACCCACCCCATCCGGGGACAACATTTGGGGCGCGACATGTCCGCCACCCAGCAAACCCGCCCGGGGCGGGAGGTGGGCACGGGGCAGCGCCAGCTCTCAGATCTTCAGGTGCACCAGGCTCGGGCCCTTCGTGGCGAGGGCCTTCTGCACGGTCTCCGCGAGGGTGTCCATGGTGGCGGGGAACCCGGTGGCGCCGAAACCCTCCGCGAGCTTCACCCAGTCCGGCTGCGCGAGGTCAACGGCCAGGGGGTCGATGTCCCGGTCCAGCATGTTCTGCCGGATCTCCCCGTAGCCGCCGTTGTCCACGCAGATCACGGGCAGGTCCAGGTTCAGCTCCACGGCGGTCATGAGCTCCTGGATGGAGAACATGAGGGCGCCGTCCCCCACCAGGCACACCACCGGGCGCTCGGGCGCGGCGAGCTTGGCACCCACCGCCGCGGGCAGCCCGTAGCCGAGCGTGGCGTACGTGCCCATGTACAGCAGCGAGTGCGGCTGGGGTGCCCGGAAGAACGTGGTGGAGCCCATGTACGTCACCTGCGAGGAGTCCCCGGCCAGGATGGTGTCGTCCGGGACCACCTCCATGATCGTCTCGTTGAGCGCCGCGAGGTCCGGGGCCCAACGCCGGCCCTCCTCGTCCATCGCCTCGAACACCGAGCGCAGGTCCCGCTCCGGGCGCGGTGCGGCGTCGGCAGCCGCGGCGCGCAGCCCGTCCAGCAGCTGGGGGACGACGGCGGCGGCGTTGCCGGGGACCTCCACGTCCGGGGAAAGATTGCACAACATCTGGTCGCGCATGATGTCCACGCGCACGATCGGTCCCTGCGGGGTGATGTCCCCGCCCCACAGCTCGGCCTCGCCCACCTTGGAGCCGATCACGAGCAGCGCGTCCGCGGAGCGCATGAACTCGTGGGCGGTGCTCAGCCGCAGGTCCGCGCCCAGGGACAGCCGGTGCTTCTCGGGGATCGCGCCCTTGCCGTTGGTCGTGGTGATCACCGGGGCCTCGAGCAGCTCGGCCAGCTCCAGCAGCCGCGGTCCGGCAGCGAGCGAGCCTCCGCCGGCCAGGATGACCGGGCGCTCACTGGCCGCCAGCGCCTCGACGGCCGCGGCGATGTCGTGCTCCGGGGCGGGCGTGGGCTCACCGAGGGGGCGCGGTGCGGTGGCCGACTCGGGGACGTCCGCCGCGGTCTCGAGGTTGTCCAGCGGGATCTCGATGTGGATGGGCCGCGGGCGCGAGTGTGCGAAGTCCCGCATGGCGTCGTGGATCATGGTCACGGCCTCGGCCCCCGAGGTCACGCGCCGAGAGACGCCTACGATCGCGTTCACGGCGGCGGAGGGATTCTTGGTCTCGTGCAAGGAGCCGATGTCCCGGAAGTCGTGGCCCACGGGGCGCCCGGGGGAGAGCAGGATCATGGGCCGGGACTCTGCGTAGGCGGTCGCTGCGCCGGACAGGGAGTTGAGCAGGCCGGGTCCGGACGTGGTGATGACCACCCCAGGCAGCCCGCGCACCTGGGACCAGCCGTCCGCGCCGTAGGACGCGCCCTGCTCGTGGCGCGTGGTGATCGCACGGATTCCCAGCGAGCGCAGCGGCCGGTAGAACTCGAGCGAGTGGGTGCCGGGGATGCCGAACACGGTGTCAATCCCGTAGCCGCGCAGCGTCTCCAGCACCGCGGTGGCCACGGTGCGCTCCGGGCGTGTGACGTCCGCGCCGGCCCCGGGGGTCTCGGGTGCCGTGGTGATGGTGTTTTCGGTGCTCATGCCTTGGACTCCTGAATCCGACGGTTCCATTCCTGACTGATCTCCGGCGTGGTGGGCTTCGTGGCGAGCGAGACGGCCACGAAGACGACGGCAGAGGCGAGCAGTCCCATGTAGATGGGTGCGTTGGCGAGCACGCCGTAGACCACCATGCCCACCACGGTGGCGACGACGCCCGCGGCCATCGACCACATGGCACCCGCCGCGGTGCCCCGCTTCCACAGCAGACCGCCCAGCACGGCGACGAGCAGGCCGCCCACCAGCAGGTCGTACGCGATGGTCAGGGCCGTGACCGTGGAGCTGACCAGCATGGACATCACCGTGATGACCAGGCCGACCACCACCACGTAGACGCGGTCCTTGAGGACGGACGCGTCCTCGGAGCGGGCGCGGGCGATGCCGTCGTCGGGGGCTCCGAACAGGCCTCGGAGGGTGGGGACCACGTCCACGCGCGCCACCGTGGCGGCGGCGATCGTGGCCCCGGAGGCCGTGGACATCATGGCCGCGACACCGGCCGCGAGGACGATCCCGCCGAGACCCGCCGGCACGTGCTCCTGGGCCATGGTCGCGAAGGCCTCCTCGGGAACCGCGAGGTTCGGCAGCACGGCGGCCGCGGCGGTGCCGATCAGCGCCCCGGCCACGCCGTAGAGCGCCACGTACGTCGCGGAGACGAGACCGCCCCAGCGGGCGACGCCGGGCGAGCGGGCCGTGAACACGCGCTGCCAGATGTCCTGGCCGATCAGCATGCCGAAGCCGTAGACCACGAACTGCGTGAGGATCGCCTGGAATCCCATGGAGCCGATGTCGAAGTAGGAGGCGTCCAGCCGCTCGCGGATCCCGGACCAGCCGCCGCCGGCGGACAGTGAGAAGGGCAGCAGGATCGCGAAGATGCCCACCGTCATGAAGAGGAACTGCATCAGGTCCGTCAGGGTGATGGACCACATGCCGCCGAGCACCGAGTAGGCGATCACCACCGCGCCGCCCAGCAGGATGGCCCAGGGCCGCGAGATGGGGAACAGCACGGAGAAGATGGCCGCGTAGGCCGCTGTGGAGGTCACCGCGATCATGAGCGTGTAGGCGAGCATCACGAACGACGACGCCGTGGCGCCGCCCTTCGCGCCGTAGCGCAGCTGCAGCATCTGGGAGACCGTGAAGACCTTCAGGGACTGGATGCGCGCGGCGAAGAACAGGCTCAGCACGGCTAGCCCGGCGGCGATCGCCACCACGAGCCACATTCCCGAGATGCCGTACTGGTAGCCGAGCCCCACCCCGCCCACGGTGGACGCGCCGCCGAGGACCACCGCGGCCATCGTGGAGGTGTAGAGCCCCGCACCGAGGCGACGGCCGGCCACTCGGTAGTCGGTGGCGGTGCGTGCCCGGCGTGCCGCCCAGAGCCCGATCACCACCATCACGGCCAGGTAGAGCACGATGACGAACACGTTCACGGGGTCTCCTCGGCAGGCGCGGCGGTGGGGTGCTCCGCCTCACGGGCCGGTCCGCCCGCACACAGTGTTCTGGCGCTAGGGTTTATGCACCAGGTCACAGAAAAATATCATCCCGGTTCGCCCGAACGGCGCCGGAGGCCGTGCCGCGGAACCTGAGGACCCGCCGTCGGCCGAGTGGGACATCCCGGGCGATCCCCGGGGCGGAAGGAGACACGGTGGAACCGGAACGCACTGTCGAGACCAACGCGGCGGGCGAGGAGCGGGTGGGGCCCGTGAACGCGGCGCTGACACCGCGATGGGCCGGGCCCGCCACGTTCGCGCGGCTGCCCCGCACGGACCAGGTGGAGCACACGGACGTGGCCGTGGTGGGCGTGCCCTTCGACTCCGGGGTCTCCTACCGCCCGGGTGCGCGCTTCGGGCCGAACCACGTGCGCGAGTCCTCGCGGCTGCTGCGCCCCTACAACCCCGCGCAGAACCACTCGCCGTTCGCCAACCTCCAGGTCGCGGACGCCGGGGACCTCGTGGGCAACCCGTTCGACATCCGCGAGGCGATCGAGTCCATCGAGGCCGGCGCCAAGGATCTGATGGGGGAGGACACCAAGATCGTGGCGATCGGCGGTGACCACACCATCGCCCTGCCGCTGCTGCGCGCGGCGCACTCGCGCCACGGGAAGGTGGCGCTGCTGCACTTCGACGCCCACCTGGACACGTGGGACACCTACTTCGGGGCCGAGTACACGCACGGCACCCCGTTCCGGCGTGCCTTCGAGGAGGGCATCATCGACACCGACGCCGTGATGCACGTGGGCACCCGCGGGCCCCTCTACGGCACGCAGGACCTCGAGGACGACTCCCGCTTCGGCTTCGAGATCGTCTCCTCCGCGGACGTCCTGCGCTCCGGCGTGGACGCCGTCGTCGAGACCCTGCGCGAGCGCGTGGGCGACCGCCCCCTCTACATCTCCCTGGACATCGACGTCCTGGACCCCGCCCACGCCCCCGGCACGGGCACGCCCGAGGCCGGCGGCATCACGAGCCGCGAGGTGCTGGAGATCCTGCGCGGGCTGCGGGGCCTGGACGTGGTGGCGTGCGACGTCGTGGAGGTGGCCCCCGCGTACGACCACGCCGAGCTCACGGGCATCGCCGCCGCGCACGTGGTCTACGAGCTGCTCTCCCTGATCAGCCTGGGCGCCGACGCCGCGCCGGACGGCCCCGCGTACGGCATCTCCGGAGCGCGCTACGGGGACGCGAAGTGACGGGGTTCGCTTCCCGCGCGGACGGGTTCTGGCCCTCCCCGGTCCGCGCGGTCTTCGAGGTGGCCCGGGACCCGTCCGTGGTCTCGCTGGCCGGCGGCAACCCGGACCTCTCCGTGCTGCCCGCTGACGCCGTGGGAGACATCGCGTCCCTCCTGCTACGCGGGCGCGCCGGGGAGATCCTGCAGTACGGATCCGGTGCCGGCATGGACGGGCTGCGCGAGCTCGTGGTGAAGCTCATGGCGCGCGGTGGCTCCACGGTCACCGGTGCGGACATCCTGCCCACCACCGGATCACAGGCCGGGCTGGACCTCGTGACCAAGCTCTACTGCAACGCCGGGGACGTGATCCTCGCGGAGGGCCCCACCTACGTGGGTGCGCTGGGCGTGTTCGGGGCGTACGAGGCCGAGGTGCAGCACGTGGCCATGGACGAGGACGGGATCGTTCCCGACGCCGTGGCGGAGGCCCTCGACGCGCTCGCCACCCAGGGCAGGCGGGTGCCGTTCGTGTACGTCATCCCGAGCTTCCAGAACCCCACCGGCGTGACCATGCCGGAGGAGCGCCGTCGCGAGCTCGTGGCGGTGTGCGCGCAGCGGGACGTGATGATCGTGGAGGACGATCCGTACGCGCTGCTCGCCTTCGACCGCAGTGAGCCGGTGCCGTCCATGCACGGGATGGACCCGGAGCACGTGATCCACCTGGGCAGCTTCTCCAAGATCTTCGCCCCGGGCCTGCGGGTCGGGTGGATGGCCGCACCCCCGGAGGTGCGGGGGCGGCTGCAGATCGCCGGGGAGTCCGTGGTGATCCACCCGTCCAACCTCGCGCAGTCGCTCGTGACCTCGTGGGTGGGCTCGGAGCACTGGGAGCCCGCGCTCGACAGCGCCGTGGCGCTCTACAAGGAGCGCTGGGACGCCATGAACGAGGCGCTCACCGAGTACATGCCACAGACGGCATCGTGGACGACGCCGAGCGGCGGGTTCTTCACGTGGGTCACCGCGGAGGAGCTGCAGGGTAGGGACATCCTGGCCGAGGCCGTGGCGCACGGGGTGGTGCTCGTGCCGGGCTCCGCGTCCTACATGGACGGCCGGGACTCCGACGCCGTGCGCCTCGCCTTCTCCGGCGTGGCCCCGGCCCGGATCCGGGAGGGTGTCAGGCGCTTCGCGGAGGCGCTGCGCGGGGACTGAGCCCATCGCTTCGCCACGTCAGCGGCGGGTGGACGGGTGGTCTCCGCCCGTCCACCCGAACCGGGGAGGGGACGGACCTCAGCTTCCCCTCCTCGGTGCGCACAAGAACGGTCTGGTCCTCGCCCTCGGCGTCCTCCGAACTTCGGAGGGCCCGGACCAGAAGTCTCCCCGGCCGGTCACCGCGGTGCCGGCGCGCTCGTGGAGGCCGGGGACCACGCCGTCGAGTGCTGTCAGGATCTTGTCCACGGGCTTCGTCTCCCAGCCGGTTCTCGCGCGGGGGCCCGCGCCCGTCGAGGATAAAATACGGAGCCATGATGGCTTCCCCCGGACCCGCTCCCGACGACGACCGAGCACGGGCCGTGCTGCGCGCGCACCGGCTGCGGGAGGTGATGCGCTACAGCGTGTATTTCCTGCGGCGCATGGAAGGGACGCGGGAGCTGACGAGCCAGCAGATCAGTCTCCTGACCATGCTGCGGCCCGGGGGTCTGCGGATCACGACCATCGCGGCGAACATGGGCGTGCGGGTCTCCACGGCGACTCAGAGCGTGGACCGGCTGAGCAGGGCGGGCTACGTGCGTCGTGACCCGGACCCCACGGACGCCCGCGCGGTCCTCGTGTGCCTCACCCCCTACGGGCTCAAGGAGCTCGCGCTCGAGGACCAGCGGCGCAGCGACAGGGTGGCGGACGCACTGTGCGTACTCTCTCCGCGCGAGCTGGACTCGCTGGACGCTGCCCTGCCGGTGCTCGCGAAACTGGCGAGGACTCAGGGTGCGGGTGGTGAGACGTCGCGGTAGTCCGCGGGGTTCCGAGCGGTGCGGGTGAGCAGGCGTGCGGGGCTGGATGTGCAACGGGGCCCGGTGGCGAACCCCTCGGCTCACCACCGGGCCCCGGCCACGGTGCGTCGTGTCAGTGCCTCACGAGACCTCGGCTCAGAGGGTCTCGGCCACGTCCTCCATGTCGAAACGGGGGCTGCGATCGTACTCCGGTGCGACGGGGTGACCCAGGTTGACCACCACGATGGAGCGCTTGCCCGTGCCGGCGAAGAACTCGGCGTCCACAGCCATCGGATCGAAGCCGGTCATGGGCCCGGCGGCCAGGCCCACGGCGCGGGCGGCCACGATGAAGTAGCCCACCTGGATGTGGGAGTTGGCCTTGCCGCTGGTCAGGCGCAGGTCCTCGTTCTCGTCGTACATGCCCTGCAGGTGCGGGGCGGCGGGGAGGAACTGGGGGAAGCGCTGGTGCCAGTTCTCGTCGTAGGACAGGATCGCCGTCAGCGGCGCCTGGCGGGTCTTCTCCTGGTTGCCGCCGCTCATGTGCTGCACCAGGCGCTCACGGGCCTCGGGGGTCTCCACCCAGGTGATGCGCAGGGGCTGCGAGTTAAACGCCGTGGGGCCCATCTTGGTGAGGTCGTAGATCGCCCGCTTCTCATCCTCGGTCACCGGATCCTCGGTGAAGTGGCTCGCGGTGCGGGCGTCGATGAACAGGCGCTCGGCGTCCTCGGAGGAGATGGCGAGGGGCAGTTCCTCGGTGGTCACGGTCGTCATGGGGGTCCTTCCATCAGGCGGGTGGACAGGCCACCCGAAATCATTTCGCCGGAAACTATACCCACGTCGCGGCGCGTGAGGGGTCGAATGTCGGCAACGTCACGCACACCTGTACATTGCTCTGGTGACTTCTGCGTTCCTTCCCGGACTGGTGACCGGGCTCGCCCTCATCGTGGCGATCGGCGCCCAGAACGCGTTCGTACTGCGCCAGGGGATCCGCCGCGAGCACCTGGGCGTGGTGGTGGGCATCTGCATCGTCTCGGACATCTTCCTGATCGGCCTGGGGACCGCCGGGATCGGCTTCCTGATCGACCGCGTGCCCTGGCTGCTGAACATCTTCCGCTGGGCCGGCGTGGTCTACCTCCTGGTCTTCGCGGTCACCTCCTTCCGCTCGGCTCTCAAGCCCCAGGCGATGGACGTCTCGGGCGACGACGCCGGGTCCTTGCGTCGCGTGGTCCTCGCCACCCTGGCGTTCACGTGGCTCAACCCGCACGCCTACCTGGACGCGGTGCTGATCCTGGGGAACCTGGCCAACCAGCACGGTGAGCAGCGCTGGATCTTCGCCGGGGGCGCGTTCGCCGGCTCGGTCATCTGGTTCACCGCCCTGGGCGCGGGGGCCCGGGCGCTGTCGCACGTGCTGAACACCCCGCTCACCTGGCGCATCGTGGACGCCCTGGTGGGCGTGGTGATGGTGTTCATCGCGATCCAGCTGGCGCTGATGCCCGCCGTCTGATCCGGGCACCGCCCCGGCGGCTGGTGTGCTGGAATGGAGGCATGACTCCCACCTCCTCCTACACCAGCAGCGGCACCGGGCGCAGGTCCCAGGAGTTCACACCGACCTCTGCACTGCGAGGGTTTCTCTCCCACTCGGGCCGCAGGGCTGCCGATCTGAGCCCCGGCTATGAGCGCGTGTGGGAGCACATCGCTCAGATCACGGATGCGGGCCGTGGGCTGCAGCAGGAACTGGTCATGACCTCCGTGGAGGCCTATCCCGCGCGACCCACCCGCCCGGTGCTCAACGCCGTGGCCGCCTCCTTCGAGCTGCTCCACACCGCCATCGTGCTGCGTGCCGACGCCGACGGTCTGCGGGGAATGGCGCGCGCGGCCCATGCAGCGGACCGTGTGCCGTCGGGGTCCCCGCAGCAGCACGACGACGCTGCGGTGCAAGGTGCGATCGCGCCCGCCCCGGGTGCTGTGGAGGGAGCCTCCGGGAGCAACCCTGTCGGGTGGGCAGACCGCGACGGTTCCCGTGCGGACCTCACCTCGGCGGCTGGTGACCTAGCGCTCACCGGCGCCTACCGGCTCATTGCCACCTCCCGAGTGCCGGAGACGCGCATGCTGCGCCTGCTCGAGATCCTTGACGAGTCCGTGTTCCACGCCGCGGCGGGCGAGCGGCTCGTGGCTCAGGTGGCCCGGCGCACCCAGCCCGTTCCGCACGACAAGGCCCTGGACGCCATCCGGCTGGCCATCGCGGTGCCCTGCTACGAGGCGCCCCTCCGCGCGGGCGCCGTCCTGGGTGGGGCCCCCACCGCGCACGTCACCGCCCTGGCGACCATCGGGCGCTCCCTGGGTGTGGCCCACCAGCTCACCGGTGAGCTGCGCGCGGCCGCCGGCTCCCCTGACGCTGCGGGTGAAGCGGGCTCCGCGGGCGCGTCCCCCGTGCTGACCCCGGACCGCTGCACGGTTGCGGGGGTCCTCGTGGAGGCGGGTGACTATGCTGCGGAGTGGCAGGCGCTGCGAGAGCGGGCGGTGCGGCAGCCGCTGGGGGACGACGACGTCGCCCATGCCCGCGACCTCCTCGACCGCTCCGGTGCGGCCCGCTCGGTGGCCCGCATGGTGGACACTGCCGTGCGCCGTGCGAAGGACACCATGGCAGCCACGGACCTGCCGCCCGCCCTGGCGCAGAGCCTCATCGCGTGGCTGGAGCGCGAGACGGCGGTCTGACGGGATATTCCTCGGTCGGAATGGTTCTCCGCCCGTACACGCCGACGGCGCCCGGGCCGAAGCCCGGGCGCCGTCGTGATTCTCACCGGCAAACACCGTAAGGGCGTCAGATCTGCGTGAGCGCCCCCACGGGGTTCTCGATGCAGTCGGCCACGAAGCGGATGAAGCCGCCAGCCGCGCCGCCGTCGCACACGCGGTGGTCGAACGCGATGGTGATGGTCGTGACCTTGCGGACCGCGAGTTCACCGTTCACCACCCATGGCTTGTCGATGATCCGCCCGATGCCCAGGATCGCGGACTCCGGGTGGTTGATGATCGGGGTGGCCCCGTCCGTGCCGAAGACGCCGTAGTTGTTCAGCGTGAACGTGGAACCGCTCAGCTGGGCCGGACTGGCCTTTCCGCAGCGGGCCACGTCGATCACTTCGCGCATGGCGGTGGTGAGCTCCACGGCGCTGAGCCGGTCCGCGTTGCGCAGGTTGGGAACCATGAGCCCACGCTCGGACTCCACCGCGAGCCCCAGGTTCACGCCGTCGAAGCGCGCGATGCTCCGCGAGCCGTCCTCGGCGGTGTCCAGGCGGGTGTTCAGCTGCGGGTACTTGCGCAGCCCGGCGAGGGTGAACCGGGCGATCAGCGCTAGCAGGCTCGGCGTGTTCTGCGGATCCTTCGCCTTCAGCTCCGCGCGCAGGCTCAGCAGCTCGGTGGCGTCCACGTCCACCCACACGGTGGCCTCGGGGATCTCCGTGCGCGAGCGGGTCATGGCATCCGCGATGTGCTTGCGCACGCCCTTGACAGGTTCGCGGGCGGCCAGGGGCAGCCCGGTGCGTGCGTCCACACCCTGGGATGACGCCGCGGCACCGGCTCCCGCGCTCGACCCACCGCGGGTGGGTCCATCCTGCGCGGGGCCACCCTGGCCCGGAGCACCCTGCATAGGCAGCACGGGCGCACCCGTTGCGGCGGGGCCCGGGGCTACCGGGCCGGGGGTAGCCAGACCCGTGGGAGCCGGCCCGGCGGCGTCGGCGCGCATCCGCTGGTCCTCAACCTGCTCGATCGCGGCGAGGACGTCCCGGCGCATGATGAGCCCACCCGGGCCGCTGCCCTGGACGGTGGCGACGTCCACGCCGTGCTCGCGCGCGAGCTTGCGCACGAGCGGCGAGATCACGGACGGCGCGAGCCGGGGGGACTCGGTGAGCGCGTCGTGGGTGTGCGCGGCGGCCCCCGTGGGAGCGGCGCCGGTGGTCCCGGCGACGGCACCGTGCCTGCGGCGGCGTCGTCGGGATGCGGACGCTGCGGAGGTGCCGTAGCCGATCAGCACGTTCCCGGAGGACTCCTCGGCCTCGTCCACGGCCTCCTCGGCGGAGGGTGTGGTTCCGGCGAGCTCTTCCTCGCGGTAGCTCGCGGCGTGCTCGGCACCCGGGGCATCCGCGTCGGATCCGGTCCCGGCGGAGGAATCGGGGGCCTCCACGCCGTCGGACACGGAGATCAGCGGCTGGCCCACGAGCATGGTGTCGCCCTCGGCGCCGTGCAGCGTGTGGACCACGCCCTCGAACGGGGTGGGCACCTCCACGGCGGACTTGGCGGTCTCCACCTCCACGACCGGCTGGTCCATGGTGACGGTGTCACCCTCGGCCACGAGCCAGCGGAGGATGTCCGCCTCGGTCAGGCCCTCGCCCAGGTCGGGCAGGTTGAACACATTGATGCTCACGGGTCAGTCCTCCCACTGCAGGTCGTCCAGGGCATCGAGGATGCGCTCGGAACTCGGGATGTGGTGGTGCTCGAAGGACGGCGAGGGGTAGGGGATGTCGAATCCCGTGACCCGCAGCACCGGCGCGGCGAGCGAGTGGAAGCAGCGTTCCTGGGTGCGCGCGACGATCTCCGAGGCCACGGACGCGAAGCCCTGGGCCTCGGCCACGACGACGGCGCGCCCCGTCTTGCGCACGGATGCCGCCACGGTCTCGTCGTCGTAGGGGACCACGGAACCGAGGTCGATGACCTCCACGGACATGCCGTCCTGCGCGGCCTCCTCGGCCGCGGCCAGGCACACGGGCACGGACGGGCCGTAGCTGATGAGGGTGGCGTCCGAGCCCTCGCGGGCGACGACGGCGTGGCCCTCGCGCCGCGGCAGGCTCCCGTTCTCGTACTGCTCGCGCAGCTCGTCCAGGTCCACCTGCGCGGTGGACCAGTACAGCCGCTTGGGCTCGAAGAACACCACGGGATCCGGGGAGTCGATGGCCTCGCGCAGCATCACGTAGGCGTCCCGCACGGAGGCGGGGGTGAAAACCTTCAGGCCCGGGGTGTGCGCGTAGTAGGACTCGGAGGAGTCGCAGTGGTGCTCCACGCCGCCCACGCCGCCGCCGTAGGGGATGCGGATGACCAGCGGCATGGTGAGTCGGCCGCGGGTGCGGTTGTGCATCTTGGCCACGTGGGAGGCCACCTGCTCGAACGCGGGGTACGCGAACGCGTCGAACTGCATCTCCGCCACCGGGCGCATGCCGTTCATGGCCATGCCCACGGCGGTGCCGATGATCCCGGACTCCGCGAGCGGGGTGTCGAAGCACCGCTCGCGGCCGAAGCGCGCGGTCAGGCCGTCGGTGATGCGGAAGACGCCGCCGAGCGTCCCCACGTCCTCACCGAAGACCACGACCTCCCGGGAGGCCTCCATGGCGTCCGCGAGTGCGGTGTTCAGGGCCTTGGCGAAACTGACCTTCGAAGCGCTCATCACGCCTCCTCTCGGGAGAGCTCGTCAGCGAGCTGCTCGGCCTGCTCACGCAGCTGGGGCGTGGGCTCGTGGTAGACGAAACGGAACAGGTCCTGGGGGTCCAGCTCCGGCTTGTGGGCCATGGCCTCGCGCAGCCGCTTGGCCATCGCCTCGGCGTGCTCGGAGATCCGCTCGGAGGCGGCGTCGTCCAGGGCGCCCTGGTCCGTGAGGTAGCGCTGCATGCGGGTGATCGGGTCCTTGGCCACCCACTCGGCGACCTCGTCGCGCTCGCGGTAGCGGGTGTCGTCGTCCGCGTTGGTGTGCGCCTGCATGCGGTAGGTCATGGCCTCCACGAGCAGCGGCCCGCCGCCCTGGCGGCACAGCTCGACGCCGCGTCCCAGCACGGAGAGCAGGGCGGCGAGGTCGTTGCCGTCCACGCGCTCGCTGGCCATGCCGTAGCCCACGCCCTTGTGCGCCAGGGACGGCGCCCGGGTCTGCGAGGACAGGGGCACGGAGATCGCGTAGCCGTTGTTCTGCACCAGGAACAGCACGGGCAGCTGGAAGACCGCCGCGAAGTTCAGGGCCTCGTGGAAGTCCCCCTCCGACGTCGCCCCGTCACCGCACATGGCCAGCGTCACCGTGTTCTCGCCGCGCAGCTTGGCCGCGTGCGCGACGCCCACCGCATGCAGCAGCTGCGTGGTCAGCGGGGTGGCCTGGACGGAGACCTTGTACTTGCGGGGGTCGTAGCCGCCGTGCCAGTCCCCGCGGTAGGTGCTCATGACCTCCAGCGGGTCCACGCCGCGGGACATCACGGCCACGGAGTCGCGGTAGGTGGGGAACAGCCAGTCGTCGTCCTCGAGGCACAGGGCGGCCGCCACCTGGCAGGCCTCCTGGCCGTGGCTGGACGGGTAGACCGCCATGCGGCCCTGGCGCACGAGCGCCATGTTCTGGTCGTTGATGCGCCGGCCCACCACGAGCTTCTCGTATGCGTCCAGCAGGCGGGAGTCCTCCGGCATGGGGTACTCGTGGCCGGGCTCCTGGCCCTGCTCGGACTCCGGGACCGCGCTGCCGTCCGGGTTCAGCAGCCGGATCTCGCTGCTCGCGGGCAGCATGTACTGCTCGGGGGTGATCCCGAAGTTCTTCGAGGCCTCCACCGCGGGGTTCACGGGGGACTTCTCCCGGGCGGCGGATTCGCCGGCGGGGGTGGGCTCGCTCATGGTGCGTCCCTTTCTTCTCTGGCTGGAACTCGGTGGTGTCCATGGCGAACCGGACACCGCAGGGCTCTGGTGGGGCGGCGGTGCCGGGTCCGGGCCAGGCACGTCGTCCGGTCAGTATGGGCAATCGGGGCGCTCCGTCTCCACAGCGGGGGGAAGCTGTGGACGAATTGCTCCGTTGGCGCGGAATCGTGGACAATGTGCAGGGACGTGAGCCAGGTCATGCTGCTTTGTCCGGTACGTCACAGCACTGTGACGGGGAAGGGGCGATCTGGTGCCCCGCACCCGGGCCTGCGAGGGAACGAACGGGCGCTGCGGCGTCGTCGTCCCCGCCCGCCCCACCACCAGGAGGAGTCCGCATGCCCGAGACCAGGCGCCCGGTGCTGGACGAGACGGACCGGCGGATCCTGGACGAGCTGACCCGTGACGCCCGGCAGTCCGTCACGGCGCTCGCCGCGACCGTGCACATCTCCCGAGCCCACGCCTACGAACGGATCCGTCGGCTCCACGAACAGGGGGTGATCCTGCGCTACACCGCGGTGATCGACCCGGCCAGGGCGGGGCTGGAGGCGTCCGCGTACGTGACCCTGCGGCTGAGGCAGAACACGTGGGCCACCCTGGAGGCCAAGCTGCGCGAGATCCCCCAGGTTCAGCACATCGCCCTGGTGGGCGGGACGTTCGACGTGATGCTGCTCGTGCGGGCTCGCGGCAACGCCGAGCTGCGGGACGTGATCTTCGAGCGGATCCAACCCATGCCGGAAGTCGTCGACACCCAGACGTTCCTGATCTTCGAGGACGTGGACGTCCGCGGGTGACGGGCCCGGCACTGGGTGTCCGGGGTGGTGAGTTCCGGCCGTGTGCTGAACATCGAGGCACGGTGAAGCCACACGGCGCACTCTGAGTCATCTCCGAGCCACTTTCAGGGGTTATGTGTGGCTTCCGCGTGCCTCGGAATGCATTCGGTGGCCGGAACGTGCCTCAATGCGTAGCCGGTGGACTGAAGTCGCCCGAGCCTGCACCGACCGGGTGACCGGAACTCACCCCACCGCAGGCTGCGCGGTCCGGACTCGTCGCGGTCCGCGCCCACCCCTCTCGCGGCGTCGGATGCTCAGCATACGATCGACATGGATGGGGTGGCCGCCGCGGTCATCCACGGATCGTTCACGGTTGGGAGTTCGCATGACTGAGATCGCACGGCTCGCCCTGGTCACGGGAGCCACGGGATACATCGGCGGCCAGGTGGCCCAGGAACTGTTGCAGCGGGGGTGGCGGGTGCGCCTGCTCAGCCGCAGCGCGGAGAAGGTGCGCGACCTCCCCTGGGGGGACGCCGTTGTCCCCGATGGGCAGAGCGCCGAACCCGGCCGCGCGGAAGTGGTGGAGGGGGACGCCTCGGACGCGAGCGACGTCGCCCGCGCACTGAAGGACGTGGACGTTGCGTGGTACCTGCTGCACTCCATGGGCGACTCCGAGAACTTCGTACAGGAAGAAGTGGAGATGGCGGAGACGTTCGCGCGGGCCGCCCACGACGCCCATGTGCAGCGGATCGTCTACCTGGGGGGACTGCACCCCACGGACGAGCCGGTCGAGCAACTGTCCGATCACCTGCGTTCGCGCGTGGAGGTGGGGCAGGCGCTCATGGACTCCGGGGTGCCCACTGCGGCGCTGCAGACGGGTGTGGTGATCGGGGACGAGTCCTCGTCCTTCATCATGATCCGTCACCTCTCCGAGCGACTGCCGGGTGCGATCGCCCCCAAGTGGGTGCGCAACCGGATCCAGCCGATCGCCGTGGCGGATGTGGTGCACTACCTCGCGGGGGCGGCGGACCTGCCGTCGGACGTGAACCGCACGTTCGACGTGGGCGGTCCGGACGCCATCGAGTACGCGGACATGCTGGACCAGTACGCCCGGGCCGTGGGCAAGGGTGGGCGGTTCATGCTCACCGCGCCCGTAACCACCGCGAACCTCGCGGCGCGCTGGATCGGGCTCATGACCCCCGTCAAGACCAAGCTCGTGCGGCCGCTGATCGGCAGCCTCCAGCACGACACAGTGCTGCACGAACGGGACCTGGACGACTACATCGGCGCCCCGAAGGGTGGTCACACCCCCTTCGCGGATGCCGTGCGCACCGCCGTGAAGAACGAGGACCTCGGCCGGTGGCGCCGCGTCTTCCTGACCACGGCGGGGGCCGTGACGGCCACGGCGGTGGTCGGTTCCCTGGCGACCGATCCCAATTCGCGCTGGTACAAGACGCTGCGCAAGCCCTCGTTCCAGCCCCCGGCCTGGCTGTTCCCCGTGGCATGGACGGTTCTGTACGCGGACATCGCCGCGGTGGGGGCCCTGTCCATCGCGGACCTCGGGGAGAGGAAGGAGGAGAAGAAGAAGCGCGCCTACATCGCCGCGCTCGCGACCAACCTGGTGCTCAACGCCGGGTGGAGCATCCTGTTCTTCCACCGCAAGCAGCTCACCGCGTCCTCCGTGGAGTCTGTCCTGTTGACACTCAGCAGCGCGGACCTCGTGCGCCGTAGCGCAAAGGTGTCCCCCGAGAAGGGCGCTGTGCTCAGCCCGTACGCGGGCTGGACCGCGTTCGCGGCCGTCCTGACCAACACCCTCCGAGCACTCAATCCGCGCAGGAAGTGATGATGTGAGCGAGTACCGGGTCAGCCCCTACGGGGACGCCACCCAGGCCACGCGTAAGCGCACCGTGTGGGTCGTGATCATCACGGGCCTCCTGGCCGCCGCGGGTCTCGCGTGGTCCCTGCGCATCCCCGCCGGGGACCCGTGGTTCACCCCCGCGACCTTCATCCTCGCGGGGGTGTACATCATGGGCAGTTCGATCGCCGTGCGGATGACGGGGGAGCGCCTGCCCTGGAAGGTCACCCCCAAGGGTTTGCGGGACGCGGTGATCGGAGGTCTGCTGCTGGCTGCGTTGTTCATCGCGGGCGGTTTCATGGTGCGGTTCGTGCCCTTCCTGGCCGGGCCCGTCCACGAACTGCTCAACCACGCCCGCGTGGGGAGCCTGTTCATGGTGGCCTTGACCACCGCGGTCAACGGCGTCGCGGAGGAGACCTACTACCGCGGCGCGCTGTGGCGCGTGCTCCCGCGGGGCTGCCGGATCCTTGTGACCACGATCGCCTACACCGCGGTCACCTCCCTGGCCGGCATCCCCCTGCTTGCGCTCGCGGCCGCCGCGCTCGGAGCATTCGTGGGGTACCTGCGCGAGCGCACGCGCTCCCTGGTCCCCGGGATCGTGACCCACCTGATCTGGTCGCTCACCATGTTGTTCGTGTTGCCGTTCGTGGTGTGACCGGTCCGTCCGTCTCGCGTTCGCTCGCCCACGGTCGTCCCGCTGCTGCGGAGCTTGCGGGGGCGACGTCGCTGTGGGGCTCTCGCGGTCGACGGCGCGTGCGCGGCAACCACGTGACGACGACGCTGCGGGCCTGCAGCGTCGTCGTCCGTCTCATAGCTCCAACTGCGCCCCGATCATCACCGTGCGCTCGCGCGGGAGGCGGTAGTAGTCGGCGGGGACCGCGGCGTTGTGGCTCATGGCCATGAACAGCAGCTTGAACGGTTTGCGCATGCCCCGGTAGCGGCCCGCGTCCAGGAGGGTGAGCTCGGAGACGAAGTAGCGGGCGGTGTCCGGGTCGATGTCCACCCCGTGATCGCGGGCGATCCGCAGGCCGGCGGGGACGTCCGGGTCGTCCAGGAATCCGAAGTGCAGGGTCAACTGGGTGATGTGATCGGAGTCCGCGCCCGTACGGTCCACCGTGACCGTGTCCTGCGGTGCCACGTGCGGGACGTTGGCGGGAACCGTGCGCACGATGAACACCTTTTCGTGGATGACCCGGTTGAACCGCGCGTTCTCGCTCAGCGCGAGGGGGGTGGAGACCGTGTTGGGGTGCAGGTAGACCGCGGTCCCGGGGACCTCGTTGAGGTGGCCGTTGCGGGCGCGGCGGATGAAGTCGGTGAGCGGGCCTTCCACGTCACTCTGGTAGGCCATCACGATCCGGCGGCCCTTGCGCCACGTGAGCATGCTCGCGCCCATGATCCCCGCGATCGCAAGGGGGAGCCAGCCGCCGTGGAAGAGCTTCACGGTGTTGGCGGCGAAGAACAGCCCCTCGACCACGTAGAGCACCGTGCCGAGCGCGATCAGCCGCCACAGGGGCCAGCGCAGTTTGGTGTGTGCATAGACCAGGAACAGCGTGGTGGTCAGCAAGAACGTGCCCGTCACGGCCAACCCGTAGGCGATCGCAAGCCGCTCGGAGCTGCGGAAGACCACCAGCAGGACGAGCACCCCGATGAACAGGGCCCAGTTCACGCTGGGGATGTAGATCTGCCCTTCCTCGTGCTGACCCGTGTGACGCACGGTCATGTGGGGGAGGTAGCCCAGCCGCTCGGCCTGCCGTGCGGCGGAGAACGCCCCGGAGATCACGGACTGGGAAGCGATCACGGTGGCCAGTATGACCAGGGGCAGGCGCGCCCACCCCGGGGCCAGCAGGTAGAAGGAGTCGTTCACCGTCTCGGGGTGGCCCAGGATGAGCGAGCCCTGACCCATGTAGTTGAGCAGCAGGCTCGGGAAGACCAGGAAGAACCACGCCTGGTTGATGGGTTTGCGGCCGAAGTGGCCCATATCCGCGTAGAGCGCTTCCGCACCGGTCACGCACAGGACCACCGCGCCGCCGGCCACGAACGCGATCCCGGGGTGTTCCACGATGAACGCCACGGCGTACGTGGGGGACACCGCCTTGAGGATGTGGGGATCCCGCACCACCTGGACCGCGCCCAATACCGCGATCATCACGAACCACACGACCATGACCGGGCCGAACGCCTTGCCCACCAGGTCCGTGCCCTTGCGCTGGGTCAGGAACAATGTGGTGATGATCACCGCGCCCAGCGGCACCACGTACGCTGCCAGGCCGGGATGCACCAGTTCCAGACCCTCCACCGCGGACATCACGGACACCGCCGGGGTGATCACACTGTCCCCGAAGAACAGGGCCGCACCGATCACTCCCAGCATCATGATGAGGCCCCACCGCTTGGCCCAGGTGGGGACTCCCTTGCGGGTCAGTGCGGCCAGGGAGAGCACACCGCCCTCGCCGTCGTTGTCCGCCTGCATGACCACCATGACGTACTTGAGGGTCACGATCAGGGCGAGCACTCAGAAGAAGCACGAAGTCACACCGTAGACATCCACGGGATTGGCCTGGACCACCCCGCCGTCCACCGTGAACACGGTCTTGACGGAGTACAGGGGACTCGTGCCGATGTCACCGAACACCACTCCCAACGCGCCCAGTGTGAGGGCACCGCGTTTGTGCGGGGTTCGCGTCTCTGTCTCCGTGGCTTCCGCGACGGAGGTGGTTGCCGTACCAGACACGCTGCTGTCCTTCGATCCCGAGTTCCCGGTCCGGGTGCCCGGGCGCGCCTCGGAACCGAGCCGCGCACTCCGTGCTGCGGGTGTGTACATGATGCTCCCGCCCCGGGTGGGGGTCAAGGGTGGGAACCTGTGTGATTCCTGGCGGTGGTCGAGGGGTGCATGCGGTCGGTTCGGGCCGCGCTGTTAACCATGAAGGGGTGCCCGCGGCGCCCGACCCCGCGGCCGGATCACGGCCCCTACCTCCCGTGAGCCGAGGCGCTCAGGTCGTGTTCGATCCGCCGGTCGGGGATCAACCAGAGGACCGCCACGATCACGTAGAACGCGACACCCACGTCGATCAGGATCCCGCCGTGATCCTCTCCCAGCAGTGCGCAGGCCACCCCGGCGAAATGGAGGACCAGGGAGATCCCCCTTCCGATCCTTGCCCAGCACCCGTTTCAGGGTCGAGTCCGGCCCCTGGGCCCGGATGATGGCGGCCGGCACGACGACGTACGCGAGCGCCGCGCCCAGCAGAGTGATCCCGTAGACCACTAAGGGAGTGCGCGCCAAGCTGCTGTCGTCCATCCACGCGGTACTGAACGGCAGCAGGGACAGTCAGAACAACGGGTGGAGGTTCGCAGAGCACCGCGTCGTTGATGTTTTCGGTGGCCTGGAACAAGTGGTGATGGTTGTTCCAGTAGATCCCGATGTACACGAAGCTCAGCACGTAAGTCGGGGACACCACCGCCGCCACCCGCCTGCGCACCGTGTGGGTGGTGGTGGCCACCGGTGTCGTGGCCGCCGCATGCCTCGCGTGGTCCCTGCGTATTCCCGCGGGGGACCAGTGGTTCTACCCCGCCACGTTCATACTCGCCGCGGTATATATCATCGGCAGCTCCACAGCGGTGCGCATGACCGGTGAGCGCCTTCCCTGGGCTGTGACGCCCCGCGGCCTGTGCTACGCCGTGCTCGGCGGGCTCGGCCTTGCCGTCCTCTTCGTGGCGGGCGGGTTCATGGTCCGTTTCCTGCCGACGCTGGCAGGGTCGGTGCACGAGCTGCTCGACCACGCCCGCGTGGGGAGTCTGGTGGTGACGGCGCTGACGACCACCGTGAACGGGGTGGCGGAGGAGACCTACTACCGCGGCGCCCTGTGGCGGGTGCTGCCCCGCGGTCGGCGGATCCTCGTGACCACCGTGGCCTACACCCTCGTGACCTCGCTCGCGGGCATCCTGCTGCTCGCTCTCGCCGCTGCCGCGCTCGGCGCGCTCGTGGGCTGGCTGCGCGAGCGAACGCGCTCACTCCTGCCGTGCGTCGTCGCGCACCTGATCTGGTCCCTGACCATGCTCTTCGTCCTGCCGTCCGTGGTATGACCCCGGGCGTTCGGGCTCAGGCCGGGCGCGTGAAGGCGAGCCAGATGGTGGGGATCACCCGCTGCGCCCCGCGCCCGGTGGCGCCCATGGCCATCTGGTCCGTGAGCTGCCCCGAGTAGCTGGTGACCAGGATCCGGGCCATCTCGGCGGCCGGGACCATGAGGGTGAGGTGCTGGCTGCGCGCTACGCGGCCCAGCGCGTTCTCGATGGCCGCGTAGATACGCTCCCGGACGGGTGCGACCGCCGCGCGGGCTTCGGGGGAGCGGAACGCCGCGAGGAACAGCTCCATGCGCAGGGCCTGCTGCTGCACGTTGGCCACCGAGTCCGTGACGCCCTCGATGATGCGCGTGACCACCTCACCCACCTCCAGGCCGGAGTCCAGCCACTGGTCCAGCTCCGAGTCGAGCGTCTCGATCAGCTGGGTGGCGAGGTCGTCGAACGCGAGGACGGCGAGCTCGTGCTTGGTCTCGAAGTTAGAGTAGAAGGCGCCCCGGGTGAAACCGGCGGCCGCGCACAGGTCGCTGACCGAGGCGCCGTCGATCCCCTGTTCCGCGAAGACCGCGGGGGCGGAGCGGATCAGCTTCAGACGGGTGGCCGGGCGGGAACGCCTGTCGGGGGAGGACGCCTCACCGGGCGGCGGGGTGCCCCTCCCGGGTTCGGTACCGGCCACGTATTCTGCTTGTGTCTGATTGCTCACGGTTCCATCGCCTCGTCGTGACTACTCGATACATGAGTGTATCGTGTCTCCAGAACTCAATGCACTCGTGCATCCCTCGCTTACAGGAGAACCTGTGTCACCCAAGCACGCACCCGCCAACAGCTTCCGGGCCCGGCTCGGCAAGCCATTTGCCCAGCCCGGGTTCTGGCTGCTGCCCATGCTCGCCATCATTGCGGTGGGAGTCATCGGCACCGCCCTGTACCTGGGCGGCCTGTCCAGCCCTGACAAGCACTTCAAGGAATTCCCCATTGCCGTGATCAACGAGGACGAGGGCGCCACGGTGCCCCAGGCCGACGGCGCGAAGTCCGAGGAGAACCTGGGCAAGGAGCTCGTCCAGAAGTTCGTGGACAAGGCCAACGAGGAGGACAAGATCGACCTCCGCGAGCTGACCATGGACGAGGCGAAGGAGCAGCTGGACCGCGGTGAGCTCTATGCGGCCGTGGTGGTTCCGGAGACCTTCTCGAAGGACACGGTGAGCCTCATCGAAGGCTCCCTGACCCGGGACAACGCCGCGCGGCCCGAGGTCACCGTCTACACGGACCCCCAGGCGGGGTCGCTGGGCACGCGTCTCGCGTCCGGTGCCGTGGAGCCCGGCATCCAGGAGGCCAGCAAGGCACTGGGCGAGCAGCTCACGGAATCCGTGGCCCCTGCCGAGGAGCAGGCCTACAACCAGGTGCTGCAGCAGCTGAAGGAGAGCCAGCAGGCCCAGCAGCAGCAGCTCCAGCGCTCCGCCGCCCAGGGCGGCCCGCAGGTGCAGCAGTTTGCGCAGCAGGTGCAGCAGTCCCAGGAGGGCTCCGCCGAGCAGATCGCCAAGGAGCTCTCCCCCACCGTCAGCTCGGTGGCCAAGGACACCCTGAAGGATCCGGTCTCCGTGGTCTCCAAGGCCTACAACGACCTCCCCGAGGGCACCGCCCTGGGCATGAGCGCCTTCTACTACTCCATCCTCCTGCTCGTCGTCGGCTTCTCCGGCTCCGTGGCGCTGAACCTCCTCATGGACGGCCGCATGGGGATGTCCCCCTTCGAGATGGGGCCCTTCTTCAAGGACTACCCCCGCGCCGTGCTGCCCCGCCCCGTGGGGTTCCTCATGAAGTGGCTGACCTTCGTGGTGGCGGCCGCCCCCGCCTCCGCGCTGATGATGTGGGTCGCCTCCGCCGTGGGGATGCCCGTTCCGCACGGGTTCCTGGTGTTCCTGCTCGGCTGGCTCGCCATGTCTGCCGTCTCGGCCATCGTGCTCGCGCTGATCGCGGTGGGTGGCAGCGTGGGCATGCTGCTGTGCCTGATCTACCTGGTCTTCATGGGCCTGCCCTCCGCGGGTGCCGTGGTTCCGCTGCAGGCCGTTCCGGAGTTCTTCCGGGCCATCGCCCCGTTCGAGCCGCTGCACCACATCTTCAGCTCCGTGCGCTCCGCGCTGTTCTTCGACGCGATTCCGGAGGCCGGCCTGACCACGGGTGTGATCGGACTGTCGGTCATGCTGGTCGTGGCGCTGCTCGTGGGTCTGCTGGGCGGCTGGGGCTACGACCGCTGGAAGGGCCTGCGCGGCGCCGACCGGCCGGGCAAGCACAGTGCCGAGGAGGACGCGCACGCCGCCTCCGGGGAGCGCCACCACCGCAAGAGTGCGGATAACCCCCCTGCCCACAGGGGCGCGCACGCCTAGGCTGGAGGCACACACCGAACCCCGCCCCGGGGCACGCCACGACGGGTCGGAAGATCCAGGGAGAAGAAGATGAGCTACGAACCGCAGCAGCCGCGCCCGGACTACCGTTCCGACGGCGGGTACGGGCCCGGGCGCCCGGATCCCCGCTCGGCGCAGTACCAGGGGGATCCCCGCACGGGTTCATCGGGTCCGCAGGACGACGAGAAGACCGTCGCCGTCCTGACCCACCTCTCGGGGCCCATCGCGGCGATCGTGTCCGTGGGGTGGCTCGGCTTCCTGGGGCCGCTGATCGTGTGGTTCATCTACAAGGACAAGAGCCCGTTCCTGCGTGCGGCCTCCGCCGGGGCGTTCAACTTCAACGTCACGCTCTGGCTGCTCAACGTGGTGGGCTGGATCTGCATCTTCACGTTCATCCTGATCCCGGTGGGCATCGTCCTGATCGCCGCGTACTGGATCATGCTGCTCGTGTGCCACATCATGGCGGCCGTGAAGGCCAGCCGCGGTGAGGTCTACCGCTACCCGATGCAGCTGCCCATCCTGCACTGATCCGACGACGACGCCGCCCGGCCGCCTCCCGCGCGCCGGCTGCGGATCGCGAGGCAACGCCACCCCGGCACGGAACCCTCCGTGCCGGGGTGGCGTTCTTCGTGCTGGGGACGTTGTTCAACAATCCATTGGCGGATTGTTGAACAACCTGTAGAGTGCTGACGTCAGCAGCCGTGTGACCCCGCTCACGTGAGTCCCTGGAGGGATCGATGTCCTCGTCCGCGTCCCAGCCGCAGCACCACGGCACTCCGCAACCGCACGACGTCGGGCAGCCACGCGACGTCGCGAACTCTCGAGACCCTCAGGGGCAGCCCGCGCCGACCGGGCCGAGATCCACGGGCCACCGCAGCGCTCTCCTGGGGGCGATGTTCCTCATGGCCACGAGTGCCATCGGCCCCGGCTTCATCACCCAGACCACGGTGTTCACGGTGCAGCTGGGCGCGGCCTTCGCGTTCGCGATCCTGCTGTCCATCCTGGTGGACATCGCCGTGCAGCTGAACGTGTGGCGGGTCATCGGGGTCTCGGGCCTCCGCGCGCAGGAGCTGGCCAACAGCGTCCTGCCCGGCGCCGGGTACGTGCTCGCCGCGCTCGTGTTCCTGGGCGGCGCGGTGTTCAACATCGGCAACATCGCGGGCACCGGCCTGGGGCTGAACGCGATGCTTGGGCTGGACCCCAAGATCGGCGGTGCGGTGTCCGTGGTGCTGGCCGTCCTCATCTTCCTGTCCAAGCGGGCGGGTCTGGCCCTGGACCGCATCGTGGTGCTGCTGGGTGCGGTGATGATCCTGCTGATGCTCTACGTGGCGGTCGTGGCTGCCCCTCCCGTGGGTGAGGCGTTGAAGAACACCGTGCTGCCGGAGAAGATCGACTTCCTGGTGGTCACCACGCTGATCGGCGGCACCGTGGGCGGCTACATCACCTACTCGGGTGCGCACCGGATGATCGACTCGGGCGTGAGCGGTGTGGAGAACGTCAAGGAGGTCAGCCGCAGCTCCGTGCTGGGCATCCTCGTCACGTGCGTGATGCGCGTGCTGCTGTTCCTCGCGATCTTCGGAGTCGTTGCCGGCGGCGTGACCCTGGCCGGGGACAACATGGCCGCGGAGGCGTTTGGAGCGGCTGCCGGCGAGATCGGCTTGCGGATCTTCGGGGTGGTGCTGTGGGCCGCCGCGCTGACGTCCGTGATCGGGGCGGCGTTCACGTCCATCTCGTTCGTGACCTCATCCACCGGCAGCACGCGCACACGAAACCTGCTCACCGTGGGCTTCATCCTGGTCTGCGCGGTGCTCTACCTGGTGCTCGGCAAGGCGCCGCAGACCCTGCTCGTCTTCGCCGGGGCGTTCAACGGGCTGATCCTCCCGTTCGGCTTCGCGATCCTGCTGTGGGTGGGCTGGCGCCGCCGGGACCTGCTGCACGGCTACCGGTACCCGGTGTGGCTGCTGGTGGTGGGTGTGCTCGCGTGGCTGCTCACGGTCTACCTCGCGTGGAACTCGCTGGCCGGTCTCGCGAAGCTGTGGGCGTGAGCGCCGTGGACGACGCCGCACTGTCCCCTTCCGCGCTCACGCCGGCGCAGGCGCGCGAACGGTTCCGCGGCGGCGTCGTGCGCCCCACGGCCGGGTGGGCGGCGGGGTGTGCGCAGGCAAACCTGCTCGCCGTGCCGCGGGACTGGGCGTTCGAGGTCCTGCTCTTCGCGCAGCGCAACCCCAAGCCCTGCCCGGTCCTCGGGGTGCTGGACGCGGGGGAGACCGCCGGCCCGCTGCTGCCCGGCGGGGACATCCGCACCGACGTGCCCCAGTACGTGGTCTACGAGCACGGCCGCGAGGTGGCCCGCCCGGTGGACGCGACGGCGTACTGGCGCGACGACCTGGTCACGTTCCTGCTGGGCTGCTCGTTCACGTTCGAGGACGCCTTGATGGCCGAGGGAATCCGCGTGGCGCACATCGACCAGGGCGTGAACGTCCCCATGTACCGCACGTCCCGGCGCTGCGAACCCGTAGGACGGCTCTCGGGCCCGCTGGTGGTCTCGATGCGACCGGTGCCCGCGGACCGCGGGGCGGACGCCGTGCGGATCACCTCCCGCTACCCGGCGGTCCACGGCGTCCCGGTGCAGGTGGGGGACCCGGCGGGGCTCGGCATCGCGGACCTGGCCGCCCCGGACTACGGCGACGCCGTGCGGATCGCTCCCGGGGAGATCCCCGTGTTCTGGGCGTGCGGGGTCACGCCGCAGGCCGCCGTGGTGGAGTCCCGGCCACCGTTCGCGATCTCCCACGCCCCCGGTCACATGCTCGTCACGGACGCGCGGGACAGCAGCTACCAGGTGCCCTGAGCGGTCGTCTTGCCGGGCACCTGACGCCCGGCACGAGGCATCCGACACGCGGGTGTCCCGGTGCAGCGGGCGATCGACACTCAGTGGGACGGGCGCGTTCCGCCACCCGGGCGGGGCACTCAGCCCAGGCGGGAGAGGATCTCATCCCGCGCCGCCACCAGGGACTCCCGCAGCAGCTCGACGGCTCGGGCACGGTCACCGGCCTCCAGGGCGCTGAGGACCTCCGCGTTGCGGTGCGCGTAGCCCGCGTGGAAGCCGGGCTCGGCGGTCATCGCGTGGAACACGAGCCGCATCCGCGCCAGGGCCCGGTCCATGTCGGTGAGCAGTGCATGGGAACCGCCCAGCGCCACGAGCTCCCGGTGGAAGCGCTGGTTCGCGTCCGCCATCGCGGGTGTGTCACCCGCCTCCTCGGCGGCCAGTGCGGCGGCCACGATCTCGCGCAGCCTCGCCAGGGCGGGCCCCTCCAGCTCGCCCCACAGCACCGCGCCGGGTTCGAGGACGAGCCGTGCGGCGTAGAGGTCGCGGACGTCCTCGGTGGTGGGCTCTGTCACGAACACGCCCCTGTTCGGCAGGCGTGCCACGAGGTTCTCCGCGGCCAGCATCGCGAACGCCTCCCGCAGCGTGTTGCGCGAGATCCCCAGCTCCCCGCTCACCGCCTGCTCCGAGAGCTTGGTGCCGGGGGCCAGGGCACCGTCCGCGATCATGGCGCGCAGTCGGTCCGCGGCGTGCGCGCTCGCCTGCACCGCGTCAGACCGCGCCGCGGGGCTCCCACCGGTGTCGCCCGTGCCGCCCACGTTGCCGTGGGCCTCCGGAGCGCTGTTCACGAGATCTCCCCGAGCGTCTGACCCGCGGTCACGGAGTCGCCCTCGGCCACGTCCGCGCGCGTGAGCGTGCCGGCGCGGTGGGCACGCACCGGGGTTTCCATCTTCATCGCCTCCACCACCAGCACGGGCTGCCCGGCGTCCACCTGCGCACCGTCGGCAACCAGCCACGTGACCACGGTGCCGTTCATGGGGGCGGTGAGCGCGGCGTCGTCGCCGCCTTCTGTGTCGGGGGACGACGACGCCGCTCCTACCCGCCCCTCGCCCGTAGCCGCCGTGCCGCCGCCGCGCAGCAGGGCCGCCGCGAGATCCTCCGGAAGCCCCACCCGCACGGCGCGCCCGTCGATCTCGAGCGTGAACGTGCTGCGCTGCCCGGCCCCCGGCGCGAGGTACGGGGAGGCCTCGAGGTCCCGGGTGAACTCGTCCTCGATCCACGTGGTGTGGACGCCCAGCCCCGTCCCGGAGACGAAGGCGTCCTCCTCCAGCACGGCCCGGTGGAACGGGACCACGGTGGGCAGTCCACGCACCACGAGCTCACGCAGCGCGGCGCGGGAGCGGACGAGGGCCTGCTGACGGTCCTCGCCCCACACGATCAGCTTGGCCAGCAGAGAGTCGTACTCGGCGGGCACCACGGAGCCGGAGCGCACGCCGGTGTCCACGCGCACGCCCGCGCCCGTGGGTGCCTCGAACGCCTCGACCGTGCCCGGGGTGGGCAGGAATCCGAGGGCCGGGTCCTCCGCATTGAGTCGAAACTCGAAGGCGTGGCCGCGGGGCGCCGGGTCCTCGGGAATACTCAGGGGCAGGCCCTGCGCCACGCGGAACTGCTCGCGCACCAGGTCCACGCCGGAGGTCTGCTCGGTCACGGGGTGCTCCACCTGCAGGCGCGTGTTGACCTCCAGGAAGGAGATCAGCCCGTCCGGGGCCACGAGGTACTCGACCGTTCCGGCGCCGGTGTACCCGGCCTCGCGGCAGATCGCGCGGGCTGACTCGTGCAGCGTGGTGCGCTGCTCGTCCGTGAGGAACGGCGCGGGGGCCTCCTCCACGAGCTTCTGGTGGCGGCGCTGCAGGGAGCAGTCCCGCGTGCCCACCACGGTCACGGTGCCGTGGCTGTCCGCGACCACCTGGGCCTCCACGTGGCGCGGGCGCTCCAGGAAGCGCTCCACGAAGCACTCGCCCCGGCCGAACGCGGCGGTGGCCTCCCGCACGGCGGCGTCGAACGCGCCCTCCACCTCGTCCAGCTCGCGGGCAATCCGCATGCCGCGGCCACCGCCCCCGAACGCGGCCTTGAGGGCGACGGGCAGGCCGTGCTCCTCCGCGAAGGCCCGTGCCTCGGCGGCGTCCGCGACGGGTCCGTTCGTTCCGGGGACGAGCGGTGCGCCCGCGCGGACGGCGATCTCCCGCGCGGTCACCTTGTTGCCGAGGGCTTCGATGACGTCCGCGGCCGGACCGATCCACGTGAGACCGGCGGCCACGACGGCGCGCGCGAACTCCGCGTTCTCGGACAGGAACCCGTAGCCGGGGTGCACGGCGTCCGCACCGGAGCGCTCCGCGACCGCGAGCACGGCGGGGATGTCCAGGTAGGTCTCGGCGGAGGAAGAACCCGGCAGGGCATATGCCTCGTCGGCCATGTGCACGTGGAAGGCTTCCGCGTCAGGCTCCGAGTAGACGGCCACGGAGGTCAGTCCCTCGTCCGCGCACGCCCGCGCGATCCGCACGGCGATCTCCCCGCGGTTGGCGATCAGAACCTTCTTCATGCGGATTCTCCTGTCCGGGTGGTCTGGTCCGGGGTGGGCTGAGACGGGGTGCTCTGGGGCGGTGAGGTCTGGAACGGGGCGGCCTGGGGCGGTGAGGTGCGGGCCGTGTCCGCGACCTCCGCGACCTCGAAGCGGACGTCCGTCCCGGGGGCGAGCTGTGCCGCGAGCGGGAGGTCCCGGGGGACGACGACGGCGATCACCGGGTAGCCCCCGGTCACCGGGTGGTCGGCGAGGAACAGGACGGGGACCCCCGAGTGGGGCACCTGCAGGGAACCGGTGACCACGCCCTCGCTCGCGAGTTCCTCGGTGCGGGAGCGTTCGAGGGCCGGGCCGTCCTGCGGCTCCTCGAAGCGCACGCCCACCCGGTTGGAGTTGGTGGCCACCCGCCACGTCCTGCCGGTGAGGGCTGCGAGGGACTCGGGAGTGAACCAGTCGTCGCGCGGTCCGGGGACGATGCGCAGCACGGCGGTCTCGCCGCGGTCCGGGATCTCCACCTCGGGCGGTTCGGGGAGGCCGACGGCGCGCCCCGCCGGAACGGGGTGCACGGGCAGCTCGTCCCCGGCGGCCACGGGGTCCGGTCCGGTCCCGGAGAGCACGTCCGTGGAGCGGCTGCCCAGCACCTCGGGGAGGTCCAGGCCGCCGCGCACGGCCACGCAGCAGCGCAGCCCGCGGGAGGCGGTGTCCAGGCGGAGGCGTTCACCGTCGTAGAGCGCGAAGGGTGCGCAGAACGGGACGCTCCGGACGTGGCCGCTCGGCGCGGCATCCACGGCCGACGCGGTGTCTACGGGCGGCTCGGTATCCGCGGCCGGCGCGGTTCGCGCTGTGGCCGTTGCGGGGTCACCGTCCGCAGCGGTGCCAGCCCTCGTCGCCCCGGCGGTGGTCGTCGAGAGGCCGGATTCCGTCGGGGAAGGGTCCGCGGACCGGGTGATCGTCCCCGTCACGGGTGCCCCGGTGAGCGCGAGCACGTGGTGCCCGCGTGCGGTGAGGGACAGCCCGCCGAGGGTGACCTCGAGGACCTCGGCGGGGGCGTCGTTGCCCACGAGCCGGTTCGCCTGCGCCGCACTGGCGCGGTCCGCCGCACCGGAGGAGGGGACGCCCAGGTCCCCGAGCCCCGGGCGGCCGAGGTCCTGCACGAGTGTCTGCATCCCGGGCGCCTCGACCACCAGGGCGTGCGCCGCGGGTGAGGGGCGGGCCGGGGCGACGGTGGCGTCGTCGGCCACCGTGACCAGCTCTCGTACGGCCCGGTAGCGCACCGTGTCTCCCGGGCGGATCAGGGCGGGGGGCTCGCGGGTCTCGTCCCACAGCACGGCGTCCGTGCGGCCGATCAGCTGCCAGCCCCCCGGGGAGCTGCGCGGGTAGACGGCGGAGAAGGTGCCGGCGAGCGCCACCGATCCCGCGGGCACGGCGGTGCGCGGGCTGTCCCGGCGGGGGACATCGAGCGGGTCGCCGTCCGCCACGAGGTAAGTGAACCCCGGCGCGAAGCCCCCGAACGCGGCGGTCCACAGCGCGCCGGTGTGCGCCTCAACCACGCCGCGCTCGCCGAGTCCGGTGAGCCGGGCGACCTCTGCCAGGTCCTCGCCGTCGTAGACCACCGGGATCTCCACGGTCCTGCCCTGCTCCCCGGCGGACTCGGCGGGGGCCACGGAACCGACGGCGCTAGCACCCGCCCGCGCGGTGCGGGCCGAGGCGAAGGAGACCAGCACGGTGGTGGCCGCCGCGAGCACGTCCACCTGGCCGGGAAACGGGTGAGCCGCGAGGTGGGCGTGCCAGCGCACCACCTCGGGCAGGCTCCCGCAGTCCAGCAGGAACGCCTCGGTTCCTGCCCACCGCACAGTGGGGGCGGGGCTGCCGGGGGAGCCGACGACGTCGTCCCCGGCCTCCCCAGCGTTCGTCCCGGCGGGTGCGGCAGGGCCGGAGCTCCGCGCCCCGTCCCCGGATCCGGCTCGACCGCCGCTGCCGTGCGGGCCGTCCGCCCGCGACGCCCCGGAGCTCACGCGAAGGACCGGATGGTGACGCCGGCGTCCTCGAGCCCGCGGCGGACCTCGGCGGCCATCGCGGCGGCGCCGGGGGTGTCCCCGTGCACGCAGATGCTCTCGGCGTGGATCCGCACGGTGGAGCCGTCCACGGCGGTGAGGGTGCCGTCCTGGGCGAGGCGGACCATGCGCTCGGTGACCTCGGCGGCGTCGTGCAGCACGGCGCCCTCCTCGCGGCGGGAGACCAGTCGCCCGTCAGGGGTGTAGCCGCGGTCCGCGAACGCCTCCGTGACCGCGCGCAGTCCCGCCCGCTCGGCCTTCTCCAGGGCCACGGAGCCGGGCAGCAGGAGCAGGGGGAGGTCTCCGCCGAAGGCCCGGACGGCGTCCACCACGGCCTGGGCGTGGACCTCGTGGTGGGCGATCGTGTTGTAGAGGGCCCCGTGGGGCTTCACGTAGCTCACCCGGGTCCCGGCGGCGCGGGCCACGGCCTCCAGTGCGCCCATCTGGTACAGGACGTCGTCGGCGAGCTCCGTGGGGGAGCAGTCCAGGAAGCGGCGGCCGAAGCCCGCGAGGTCCCGGTAGGCCACGTGCGCGCCCACGGTGACTCCGGCGGCGACGGCGTCCCGGCACGTCTGCGCCATCACGGACGGGTCCCCGGCGTGGAAGCCGCACGCCACGTTGGCGCTGGAGACCGAGCGGAAGACCGCGGCGTCGTCCCCCATGCTCCAGCTGCCGAACGACTCGCCCACGTCGCTGTTCAGATCCATGACCGTCATGCGTGACCTCCGTCTCACTGCGTGTCCTCCCAGCATGCCTGACCACGCCTAGATTGTTCAACAATCCGCCGGGGGATATTTCCCCGCACCCCGTCCTTACACAGGTACTTCAAATTTGAAGTAGATGGACGAAGGCCTCGCCACGAGGATGAGAAGGCAATGCAACTCGGTATTTTCACCATCGGTGACGTGACCACCGACCCCACCACGGGCAAGACCCCCACGGAGCACGAGCGCATCAAGGCCACGGTGGCCATGGCCCGGAAGGCCGAGGAGCTGGGCATGGACGTGTTCGCCACGGGCCAGCACCACAACCCGCCGTTCGCCGCTCCCGCCAACCCGCCGGTGCTCATGGGTGCGGTCGCCGCCCAGACGGAGAAGATCCAGCTGAGCACCGCCACCACCCTGATCACCACCACGGACCCCGTGCGGATCGCGGAGGACTACGCCTACGCGCAGCACCTCGCGGACGGCCGCGTGGACCTGACCCTGGGCCGTGGCAACACCGGGCCCGTGTACCCGTGGTTCGGCAAGGACATCCGCCAGGGCATCCCGCTGGCCGTGGAGAACTACCAGCTGCTGCACAAGCTGTGGCGCGAGGAGAACGTGAACTTCTCCGGGCGCTTCCGCACGCCGCTGCAGGGGTTCACCTCCACGCCGCGGCCGATGGACGACGTCCCGCCGTTCGTGTGGCACGGCTCCATCCGCTCCCCGGAGATCCCGGAGCAGGCCGCGTTCTACGGTGACGGGTTCTTCCACAACAACATCTTCTGGAACAAGGAGCACACCGAGCGGATGGTGGCGTTCTACCGCCAGCGCTACGAGTACTACGGCCACGGCTCCGCGGACCAGGCGATCGTGGGCCTGGGCGGTCAGACGTTCATGGCCAAGAACTCGCAGGACGCCGTGCGGCAGTTCCGCCCGTACTTCGACAACGCGCCGGTGTACGGTCACGGTCCGTCGCTCGAGAGCTTCATGGAGCAGACCCCGCTGACCGTGGGCTCGCCCCAGCAGGTCATCGAGCGCACGCTGTCCTTCCGGGACTACGCCGGTGACTACCAGCGCCAGCTGTTCCTGGTGGACCACGCCGGTCTGCCGCTGAAGATGGTCCTGGAGCAGATGGACATGCTCGGGGAAGAGGTCTTCCCGGTGCTGCGCAAGGAGTTCGACTCCCTGCGTCCCGCGCACGTGCCGGAGGCCCCCACCCACGAGTCCCTGGTCGCGCGGCACGCGGCGGGCAAGGACCCGATCCCCGGTGGCGGTCCGGACTCGCAGGCCGCGAAGGACCGTGCCGCCAAGGCCGAGGCCGCGGCGAACGCGCAGCAGGACAGCAGCAAGTAGCAGAACGAGACACGCAGGACACGAGGAGAGTGCACCATGACTGATCGTCGGAGCATCGCGGTGGTGACCGCGGGACTGTCGGAGGACGCGTCCACCACGCGCCTGGCGCGGGCGATCGCGCAGGCCGCGAGCGACGTCGTCAGCCGTGACGGCGCCCCCGAGCCCGAGGTGCGCCTGGTCAACCTGCGGGACGTCGCCCACGGCATCACGGACGCCATGCTCACGGGCATGGCCCCGGCCCCCGTGCAGGACGCGCTGGACGCCGTGCTCACCGCGGACGCCCTGGTCGCGGCCACGCCCACCTACAAGGCGAGCTACTCGGGGCTGTTCAAGGCGTTCTTCGACCTCTTCGACGAGGGCGCCCTGGAGAACCTGCCCACGGTCGTGGCCGCGACCGGCGGGTCCCCTCGGCACTCCCTCGTGCTGGACACCGCCATGCGCCCGCTCATGAGCTACCTCAAGGCGCTCACGCTGCCCATCGGCGTGTACGCCGCCACGGAGGACTGGGCGGACGCGTCCCTGCAGTCCCGCATCGAGCGGGCCGGTGCCGCGCTCGCCGGGATGCTCGGGGCGAGTGCTGCGGGCGGCGACGGCGCGGCGTCGGGCACCGGGCGCTCCGGTGCTGGGCGTTCTGGTGCGGGGCGCCCCGAGCGCACCGTCGTGGACGAGTTCACGGACGTCCCGAACTTCGAGGACCTCCTCGCCTCGGTGCAGCGGTGAGCACGGCGATGAGCGTGTCCGAGAGCGCCGAGGCCCACGACGCCGCTGCCCCACCGCTCGCCCCCTCCGAGCGGTGGGACGCGTGGCAGCTCTACTTCGAGACCACGGCGCGGCTGACCGCCAGGATCGAGGAGCGGCTCAAGGCGCAGGGCTGCTCGACCATGGAGTACCAGCTGCTCCTGCTGCTCTACGAGGCCCCCGGGCGCCGCATGCGCCTGGGGGAGCTGGCGCGGCGCCTGGTCTTCTCGCCGTCGCGGCTGAACTACCAGGTCAGGGTGCTGTGCGAGCGGGGCTGGGTGCAGCGGCGTCGTGCCGAGGGCGACGGCCGCGGCTGGGAGGCGGTGCTCACCGCGGAGGGAGTGCAGGCGTTCCGGCGCCTGCGCCCCGCCCACGCGCGAGACGTGGAGGAGCTGTTCTTCGCGTCGCTCACGGATGACGACGTCGCCCGGCTCGGCGATCTCATGGGCCGGGTCGCGCGGGGGCTGGGAGACGTCTGACCGCTCGGGGGATCCTGAGCAGCCCAGGGGATCCCATGCCGCTGATGGAATGCACGCCAGCAGCCGTCGGGGTGGTAGCGCGCAGAGGTGCGAGGGTGCCCGCCGCGGGCTCGCTCCCTCAGCCGATCCAGTAGCGGCGGGTCGGGCGGCCGTTCCCGTCCTGGACCACGTTCTCCAGCACGCCGCCGCAGGCCTCGATCGTCGCGGCGGAGGCCGCGTTGTCGTCCGCGCACGTGACCAGCACGCGGTCGACCCCCGCTGCGTTGAGCCGCACCACGGACTGCCGCAGGATCTCCGTGGCGTAGCCGCGGCGCCGGAACGCAGGGCCCACGGCGTAGCCCACGTGGAGGAGATAGTCGGTGAGGGCGTACCGGATGGACGTCCGCCCCGCCACCTGCCCGTCCACCTCGGCCAGGAGGTAGTCGGCCCGGACGAACCCCGGTGGCAGGTTCTCTCCCCGGGACGCGTGCTCCACGGCCTCCAGCACATCGGGCCACGTGCCCTCGTCCAGCACGAAGGAGAAGTCGTCGGCCAGCAGCTGCTCGTGCAGTGCGCGGACCGCCGTCTCGTCCTCGGTCGTGGGGAATCGCAGCGTCAGTGGCATGTCGCCATGCTGGCACGGATGCCGTGTGGTGCCCACCCCGTGCCGACTGGGCAGTCTTGGTCCCGGTTCACAGAGTGTTCATCCACTGGAGCCGTAGGTGCGGCGGCCCGCCCGCTCGGCGAACTCGTCCAGCGCCGTCAGGACCGCCGGAACCATCCAGATCTTCTGTCCCTCCACCTTGACCGACGGCTCGTGGCAGACCAGTCCCGCGGTGGTGAGGTCGTCCACGGTGCGGTAGGCGGTGGGTGCTGCGATGTACCCGTCAATGTCGTGCAGCAGTCCCGACGAGATGGCACGAAGAGGCCTAGTGAGACAATCCGAGTACATCTTCCCACTAGGCACTGCTTCTGTGGGCCCGACTTTCTCGGGTCCTGGGGCGCGAGGCTGCTGGCCCCTGGTGAGAGCTGACGCGCAGCGCAGACGGGCAGGAGGCTCCGGGGGAGTGCTCGGCGCCTGGTGCCCACCCCGTGCCCGTGGCACACTGCCGGTGATGAGGACGCGCCTCACCGATCGACCGCGGCAGGGAGCACACCGTGGCCGAAACACCCAGGACCACCACCACGGCCGCCAGCACGGTGGCGAGCGACCTGCCCGGAGGCGTGGTCCACGAGCTGCCTGCGGACCTCGCGAGCGCGCTGCTGGCCGAGCCGGAGACCGCGGAGCTGTGGCGCGGACTCACCCCGCTGGGGCGCAACGAGTTCGTGTGCTGGGTCGAGGACGCCAAGAAGCCGGAGACCCGCGCCCGGCGCATCCGCCGCACGGGCGAGGAGATGCACGAGGGCAAGCGCCGTCCGTGCTGCTGGCCAGGCTGCAAGCACCGCGAGCGCAAGGGTCGCTGACACGGGCCGGCCCGTCGTCGTTCTCGCGATGCCCGGGGCCCGCACGCACGGGTTCCCCAGGTAGCGCTCGGGAGGAGTGAGCCGCATGGCAGTCGCGCCCGACCGAAGACCGGGTGTGCCGCAGGCGATGAACAGCCGACTGAGCGCATAGGCTTCCCCTGTGCACACTGCCGGTCGACGGCGGGTGCGCGATCCCCGTCTCGACCGAAGGTGTACTCGCATGGACTCGAGCCCCTCCGACACGACGCCCACGAGCCGCGCCGAGTCGAACAACCAGTACGTCGCCGAGCAGGAGGGGTACAGCAAGGGGCTCACCGCGCGTCAGATCAACATGATCGCGATCGGCAGCTCCATCGGCACGGGGCTCTTCCTGGGGGCCGGTGGTGGTCTGGCCGACGCCGGGCCCGCTCTGTTCCTGCTGTACGCGGTGGCAGGGTTCTTCGGCTACCTGATCCTGCGCCAGCTCGGCGAGCTCGTCATGCACCGGCCGTCCTCCGGATCCTTCGTCTCGTACACCCGCGAGTTCTACGGGGAGAAGAGCGCCTACTTCGTGGGGTGGATGTACTGGCTCTCGTGGGCCTCCACCACGGTGGTGGACGCCACCGCCATGGCCATCTACGTCAAGTGGTTCGGGCAGTACAGCCAGTTCGTCGCGGACCTGCCCCAGTGGTTGCTGGCCGCGGTGGTGCTGGTGGTCGTGATGATCACCAACCTCATCTCCGTGAAGGTCTTCGGCGAGATGGAGTTCTGGTTCGCCGTGGTCAAGGTCTCCGCCCTTGTGGTGTTCCTGGTCGTGGGCATCATCTTCGTGGTCTTCGGGACCCCCACGGGCGCGCCCACCGGGTTCTCCCTGATCAGCGAGAACGGCGGCATCCTGCCCAACGGCCTGCTCCCCGCGCTCGTGGTCTCCCAGGGCGTGGTCTTCGCCTACTCCGGCATCGAGCTCGTGGGCATCACCGCGGGCGAGACGGAGAACCCCCGCAAGACCATCCCCAAGGCCATCAACACGGTGATCCTCCGCATCGCCCTGTTCTACGTGGGCTCCATCCTGCTCCTCACGCTGCTGCTGCCGTACACCGCGTACTCCGCGGACGAGTCGCCGTTCGTCACGTTCTTCAGCTCCATCGGCGTGGACGGCATCGGGCCCATCATGCAGCTCGTGGTCATCACCGCGGCGCTGTCGTCCCTGAACGCGGGCCTGTACTCCACGGGGCGCATCGTGCACTCCATGGCCATGGCGGGCTCCGCACCCAGGTTCACCGGCAAGATGACGCGCTCGGGCGTTCCCGCCGGCGGCATCATGCTCACCGTGGGGGTGGGCGCGCTGGGCGTGGTGCTGAACTACTTCGTGCCGGAGGAGGCATTCAGCATCGTGCTGAACATCTCCGCGATCGGCATCCTGGTGGGCTGGGCGGCCATCACCCTGCCGCACCAGAAGTTCGTGCGCCTGTCCAAGCAGGGGCTCTACCGCCGCCCCGCGTACCGGGCGCCCTTCGCGCCCTACAGCAACTGGTTCACCATGGTGTTCCTCGTGGGCGTGCTGGTCCTGGTGGCCCTCGACTACCCGCTCGGCACCCTCACGGTGGCCTCGATGGCCGTGGTGGCTCCCATCCTGGTCGTGGGCTGGTTCCTCGTGCGGGACCGCGTTCACGCGATCGCCGCCGAGCGCGAGGGCTTCACGGGAGCCTTCCCCGTGGTCGTGAGTCCGCCCGTGGCCGAGCGCGGACGACGTCGTGATGATCGCCCCGGCAGCACCGGGCGCGTGGACGACCTGGAGCTGCCGTAGTCCGTGCGCTGCCCGGACGGCCACACCAGGCTGGCCCGCGCGCTCAGCGGGCGCGCAGCGTCGTCGTGGTGGTCACGAGGACGAGGACGAGCGCTACGGCGCCGAGCCCCGAGAACCCCACCAGGGAGAGCACCGGGCCCGCGAGCGCTCCGCCCGCAGCGCCGCACAGGTTCATCACCAGGTCGGAGGTGCCCTGCAGCGCGGGGCGGTCCTGGGTCTGCACGGCCTCGGTGACCATGGTGGCCCCGGAGACCGTGGACGCGGACCAGCCCAGCCCCAGCAGGATCAGTGCGGTCAGCACGAGGCCGTGGTGCTCCGCGCCGAACCAGGTGAGCAGCAGTGCCGCGGCGAGCAGCCCCTGGCCGAGCAGCACCGTGGCGGGGCGCCCAATCCGGTCTGCGAGCCAGCCGAAGACGGGGGACAGCGCGTACATCCCGGCCACGTGCAGGGAGATGGTCAGCCCCACCACGTTCAGCGTGGCGCCGTGGCTCGTGAGGTGCACGGGGGTCATGGACATGATGCCCACCATCACGGCGTGGGAGAGCCCCACCACGAGCACCGCGCCCCGGGCGGCGGGCACCGTGCGCAGCAGCGTGAGTCCGCCGGCCGGGCTCGGCCGCTCGCCCACGGAGGCGCCCCGGGAGAGCGCGACCGTCAGGGGGTCCGGGCGCAGACCCACGAAGTAGATGGCGGCGCCCACCGCCTGCGCGCACATCGCGATCACGAAGCCACCCGTGTACTCGGGCAGCCCCAGGGCTCCGCCCAGGGACTCGCTCGGCCCGAAGAGGTTGGGGCCCACCACCGAGCCCACGGTCGTGGACCACACGATGAGCGAGAGGTCCCGCGCGCGGGTGCGCGCCGGGGCGATGTCCGTGGCGGCGAAGCGGGACTGCAGGTTCAGCGCCGTTCCCGCGCCAAGCAGACCCATGCCGGTGAGCAGCACGGGGAAGGTCCCGGTGCTCGCCCCCACCAGGATCACGGCGGCACCGAGGATTGCGACGAACGCGCCGGTGGTCAGGGACGTCCTGCGGCCCCGGCGCTGGGCGAGCCGTGCCAGGGGGATCGCCAGCAGCGCGGCGCCCAGGGTGTTCATGGTGGCGGCCAGCCCGGACAGCGAGCTGCTGCCGGAGACCTCCGTGATCAGCAGGGCGCCGAGCGCGAGCGTGGCACCGGTGCCGAGCCCGCTCATCACCTGGCCCAGCGCCAGGACGGTCAGCACCCTGCGCTGCAGGCGGGCGTCCTGGCCCGGGAGGTCGCCGGACGCGGCCGGGGAGGTGGCGGTCATGCGTCCATCATGGCGCACGACGTCGTGCGGGCCGTCGCCCGCGCCGGCCCCGTTGCCCTCGCCCACCCGCTCCCGCATAGGGTTGAGCCATGGAGCAGCCAGGGGACATCACGTTCCGGACCCGCAAATGGGTGAAGCCCGAGGACCTCAACGCGAACGGCACCCTCTTCGGGGGCTCGCTGCTGCGGTGGATCGACGAGGAGGCCGCGATCTACGCGATCGTGCAGCTGGGCAACCGGCGGGCGGTCACCAAGTACATGTCGGAGATCGAGTTCGTGGCCTCCGCGGTGCAGGGCGACATCATCGAGATGGGCCTGACCGCCACCGCGTTCGGGCGGACGTCCCTGACCATGCGGGCGCAGGTCCGCAACGTCATCACGGGTGAGCTGATCCTGAGCATCGACAAGATCGTGTTCGTGAACCTGGGCGAGGACGGCCAGCCCATCCCGCACGGGTACACGGAGATCACGTACGACCGGGACCGGATTCCCACCCCCAGCAGCCTGAGGAGGCCACAGCAGTGAAGAAGCTGACAGCGCAGAGGATCACCCCGTCCTGGACCTACCACGGGGAGGGTCCGTGCTGGAGCGCCGAGTGGGGCGGTCTGGCCTGGGTGGACATGCTCGCCGGGGACGTCATGACGTTCGGTCCGCAGGACGAGCCGCGCCGGCAGGACGTCGGCGCGGTGGCCGCGTGCGTGCGCCCGCGCGAGACCGGTGGGCAGATCATCGCCGTGGAGCGCGGCGTCGTCCTCACCGACCACGAGGGCACGTTTGTGCGCGAGGTAACTCTCTGGGACACCCCGGACATCAGGATGAACGAGGGCGGCGTGGCCCCGGACGGCTCGTTCTACGTGGGGTCCATGGCCTACGACCAGGCCGAGGGTGCGGCGACGCTCTACCGGGTGGCCCCTGACCTGGACTGGGAGCCGGTGCTCGAGAACGTCACCATCTCCAACGGGATCGCGTGGTCCCCGGACGGCACGCTCGCCTACTACAACGACACCCCGGCGCACGAGATCGTGGTCTTCGACTGGTCCCCGGAGGCGGGGCTGCAGAACCGGCGCAGCTTCGTACGGCCCGTGGTGGACGACGACGCCGCTGCCGCCGCGACGGATCCCGGCGAGCAGTACGAGCCGGGCGGCGTCACCGCCAACCCGGACGGCCTCACCGTGGACTCGGAGGGTGCGGTGTGGACCGCGCTCAACGGCGCCGGCCAGGTGCACCACTACCTGCCGGACGGCACCCTGGACGCCGTGGTGTCGGTGGGCGCCAAGCAGGTCACGGCGTGCGCCCTGGGCGGGGAGGACCTGCGCACGCTCTACATCACGACGTCGCGCGAGAACCTTCCCGCGGACGTCCAGCCCACGGCGGGGTCCCTCTACTCCGTGCGCGTGGCGGTGCCCGGGCAGGTCACGAGGGCGTTCGCGGGCTGAGGATCGGGTGGTGAGGACCCGCCGCAGGCCTTACGTCTCCCGGCGTGCGGGGCCCGAGGGGGCGGCCACGAGAAAGGTGGGCGCCGTGAGGTGCCGTGCCTCGAACGCCTCGGCCACCGCTTCTGCCACCACGGACACGTCGTCCCCGTGCACCAGCGCGATGGCGGAGCCGCCGAACCCGCCCCCGGTCATGCGTGCTCCCAGGGCACCCGCCTTCTGAGCGGCGGAGACGGCCACGTCCAGCTCGGGGCACGAGACCCGGTAGTCGTCGCGCAACGAGAGGTGGGAATCGTTCAACAGCCGGCCCAGCCGACTCCATCTGGTTCCGTCCCGCGGAACGGTGGAGCGGTCGTCGAAGAGGTCCTGGCACTGCTGGACCCGCACCATCTCGGACCACGCGTGTCGCAGCAGGGGCGTGATCCTGGCAGCCTGTGCGGGTGAGGTGTTCCGGGACGGATCCTGGGCGCCCCGCTCCCAGTCAGCGAGCAGGTGCGTCAGGCGTTCCGACGTGGGCGCACCGTCGAACGCATCGCGCAGCGTGGTGACACCTAGCGTCGATCGGGCATCCTCGCATGCGGCTCGGCGCTGCGCGTACTGGCCGTCCACGAGGCGGTGCGGTGCGTTGGTGTCGATGACCAGCAGCGCCAGGCCCGCTCCGGCCACGTCGATGTCGACCGGCGCCACCGAGAAGTCGCGGCAGTCGATGGAGAGCACCGATCCCTCCCTGGCCTGCAGGGCGATGGACTGGTCCATGCCGCCGGTGGAGGCGCCCGCGATCTCGTTCTCGGCGCGCACACAGGCGGCTGCGAGGCGGCGCCTTCCCTCGGAGGTCGCGGCGAGCAGCGCACGCGTCGGATCCGTGGCCGACGCCGCGTGGTCCACGGCCAGCGCGATGGCACACTCTAGTGCGGCGGACGAGGACAGGCCCGCGCCCAGCGGCACGGTGGAGTCCACGGCCACGTCGAGACCGAGGTGGGCTGCGGCGTCTTCGTCGATCAGGCCTTCATGGGCCATGGCCCACGGCACCCCGACCACGTAGGAGAACCACCCGGTGGCGGTGGCACCGGGAGCGACCTCTGCGAGAGTCGCGCGCTGCACGCCTTCGGCCTGCGCGGAGACGGCCTGGTAGACCCCGTCGGTGCGTGGCGAGACGGCCACGAAGGTGCGCTGGGGCAGTGCCAGGGGCATCACGGTGCCGCCGCTGTAGTCCACGTGCTCACCCAGCAGGTTCACGCGGCCCGGCGCCGAGAACACCGCGTCCGGTGTGAAACCCCATGCGGCGTGGAACAAGTCGGTGACCCCGTTCACCAGTTCCTGGTCGGGTCGCTCAGGGGACCACGCGGCACTCACGACGCGAGCTCCCGGAACCGCGCGGCGATCCGCTCTGGGGTCGTGTCGTTGACCCATGCGCCCAGCCCTGATTCTGCGCCGGCTAGATACTTGAGTTTCCCTGGCGCGCGCAGCACGGAGAATACGTGGAGCCACATGCGGGAGATGTCCGGGCCGCCACGCGTGGGCACCTGATGCCATACGGAGATGTAGGGCACGTGCTGGATGCCCGGGAAGAACCGGTCCAGGCGCCCCAGCAGGTCCACGTAGAGACGTGTGAGTTCGTCTTTCTCGGGATCCGAGAGATCCGTGAAGTCGCGGGCAGCCCGGCGGGGGACCACCATGAACTCCACGGGCCACTTGGCGGCGTAGGGAACGTAGGCCACCCAGCTCGGGGTCTGCGCGATCACCCGGACCTTCTGTTCCAGCTCCCCGTCGAGGACGTCTTGCAGCAGGTCGCCGCCCGTGCGTGCGGTCCACGTGGCCGCCCGGCGCTGTACCGCAGCGGTGTAGGGGGGAAGGTCGGAGAACGCGTAGATCTGGCCGTGGGGATGGTGCAGGGTCACTCCGATCTCCTCGCCGCGGTTCTCGAACGGCACCACCTGCACCACGTCGGACATGGCTTGGAGCTCGTGGGCGCGGTGCGTCCACGCCTCGACCACGGTCCTCGCGCGGGAGATCCCGAGCGTGGCGAAAGATCCCTCCCGGTCGGGGGTGAAGCACACGACCTCGCACCGACCGGCGGGGGTCGTCTCGTGGAAGAGCGGTTCGTCGCGCAGTGTCTCCAGGTCCCCCTGGAGAGACGGGAAGCGGTTCTCGAAGACCACCACGTCGTAGTTTGGTTCGGGGATCTCCGAGGCCACGGTGCCACGGCCGGCGGGTGCCAAGGGATCCTCGTTGGCCGGGGGCAGGAAAGTGCGGTTCATGCGGTGTGCCGCGAGCGTCACCGGGTCCCCGGTCAGCGGGTCCGTACGGGTGGCGGCGGCCTCGTGCGGAGGGAGCTGCCGCGGGTCCAGCGGGCGGGGGTCGTGGATCTCGCGGGTCAGGGTGCCGGAGAGGTACGGCTCGGAGTCGTCGAAGAAAATGATCTCCCGGTCGTCGGCGAGCCGTCCGCGGGTGATCCGCACGGGATGTCCAGCGTCGGCCTCGGGAGAGAGAAGGGCGGGATCCGGGTTCATGATGCAATGACCACCTTGTTGACGTTGTCCTTCAGAAATTGGAGTGCAGGGTCGCTCAGCCCGGAATCCGTGATCACGGTGTCCACTGCGTCCCAGTGGGCGAACCCGCTCAGCCCGGTGAGTCCCCACTTGGAGGAGTCGAAGACCGCCACCACATCCCGTGCGGAGCGGATCAGTGCGCGATTGGTGCGTGCTTCGTCGGGATTGGGCGTGGACAGTCCCCTCGGGTCCGCGCCGTGCGTGCCCATGAACACGAGGTCCACGTGCAGCTCCGCGAGCGCGGCGTCGGCGAGAGGTCCCACGAGCGCGTCAGACGGTGTCCTCTGGCCCCCCGTGAGCAGTACCCGTGAGGGCGGGGCAACCGGTGCAGGGCCTCCTGGCAAGCCCCCGCGGGCGGTACGGAAGAACTCGTCCGCCGCGGGGAGGGAGTTGGTGACCACCGAGAGGTCCTGGAGATCCGTCCGTTTCGTGACGTGCTGCGCGAGCCGCAGACAGGTGGTGCCAGCAGAGAACCCCACGGACATCCCCGGTTCCACGAGTCGGGCCGCCGCGTCCGCGATCAGGTCCTTGGCTCGGGCGTTCAGACCGGACTTCTCCGCGAAGGCCGGCTCGAGGCCCGATCCGGCGGCCTCAGCCCCACCATGGACTCGCGTGAGCAGGCCCTGTTCCTCGAGTTCCTTGAGATCCCGCCGAACAGTCATGGCAGAAACCGCCAAGAGTTCGGCGAGGTCGTGGACGTGGGCGCTGCCCCTGACCTGGACCTCGTGCAGGATCCGCTTTCTGCGCTGCTCGGCAAGCATGTGGTTCCCCCTGTGCCGTGGGCGTGCGGTCTAGGACGGGCGTCCGAGATCGCGGTGACGAGTCGTCGCCCTCACGTCATTGTGGCACGAAATGTTCAAATATGAACATGTTGGTACGAGGGCCACGTCGGGCTGCATGTTTCAAATTTTGCGAAAGAGTGGTGCTTGACACAGATTGCATGTAGGGTGACGCGCAATAATGATCATAAACAAACAACTGTGAACACGGTGTTCCGGGCACAACAAGGAGCCGAGCTATGGTTCTCGCCGAAGCCAGCAGCAGCCTCAGGCTGTCCCTGTCCTGGGTCGACTATCTGATCCTTTTCGTGTACTTCGCCGCTGTCATCGGCATCGGGCTTGCCGCGCGCCGTCGCGTGAAGACCAGCATGGACTTCTTTCTCTCGGGCCGCTCGATGCCGGCGTGGATCACCGGCCTGGCGTTCGTCTCGGCGAACCTCGGCGCCACCGAGATTCTGGGCATGGCCGCCAACGGCGCTGAGATCGGAATGTCCACGCTGCACTACTACATCATCGGTGCCGTGCCGGCCATGGTGTTCCTTGGCCTGGTCATGATGCCCTTCTACTACGGCTCGAAGGTGCGTTCCGTGCCGCAGTTCATGCTCAGACGGTTCGGTCGGCCTGCCCACCTCGTGAACTCGCTGGCCTTCGCAATCTCCAACGTGCTCATCGCCGGCATCAATCTCTACGCCATGGCCATCATCATCGAGGCCATGATCGGGTGGCCCCAGTGGGTCGCCATCCTGGTCTCCGCCGGGTTCGTGCTGCTCTACATCACCCTGGGCGGCCTCTCGGGCGCCATCTACAACGAGGTCATGCAGTTCTTTGTGATCATCGCCGGTCTGGTGCCCCTGACGGTCGTTGGTCTGCACCGCGTGCACGGCTGGTCAGGCTTGAAGGAGGCCCTGCTGAGCACGGAGGGCATCTCCCGGCTGCACCTCTCCGCCTGGCAGGGCACGGGCATCGGGGACGTCACCAACCCGATCGGCGCCAACTGGCTGGCCATCGTCCTCGGACTGGGCTTCGTGCTCTCCTTCGGCTACTGGACCACGAACTTCACCGAGGTCCAGCGGGCGTTCTCCGCCAAGAACATGTCGGCCGCCCGTCGCACACCGCTCATCGGTGCGTTCCCGAAGCTGTTCATCCCGTTCATCGTGGTCATCCCGGGCCTGATCGCGGCGGCCACGGTCGGCAATCAGTTCGCGGACGGAACGCTCGAGTACAACCACGCGATCCCCAAGCTGATCCAGATGTACCTTCCCTCGGGGGTTCTGGGTGTCGCAGTGACCGGTCTGATGGCCTCGTTCATGGCGGGTATGGCGGCCAATGTGTCCAGCTTCAACACGGTGTTCACGTACGACATCTGGCAGGAGTACATCAAGCCGAACATGCCGGACGCGCATTACCTATCCGCGGGCCGGGTGGTCACAGCCGTGGGTGTGGTGATCGGCATCGGCACAGCCTTCCTCGCGGCCCAGTTCGGCAACATCATGACCTACATGCAGACGCTGTTCTCGTTCTTTAACGCGCCGTTGTTCGCCGTGTTCATTCTCGGTCTGCTGTGGAAGCGCATGACGCCCGCCGCGGGGTTGTGGGGCTACGTCGCGGGGATCATTGCCCCGACCATCGTGTGGATCGCCTACCTCAACGACGAGACGCTCTTCGGCTCCGCCACGGCCGAGACCATGTACGGGTCCATCGCCTCCTTCGTCACGGTCATCGTCATCTCCGTGCTCGTCACGTTCGTCTCCACGCCGAAGCCCGTCGAACAACTCAGTGGTCTGGTCTACGGGGTCGGCACGATCGACGTCCACGACGACGCCGCCGCAGGAGACGCCGCCTGGTACCGGTCCCCGGCCCTGCTGGGAACCGTGGCGCTCGTCCTGTGCGTGCTGCTGTACCTGCCCTTCCTGTGATCGACCCAAGCCCTGCCAGACCTCTCACCACGCATCCGGCGCCCCGGGGCCCGGAGACACGACAGGAGACATGCCATGAGCAACACCAGTGAGGACGCACCCCGACGGGTGCACCTGAGCGACGAAGCGAAGCGGGACCTGATCCGTTACACCCGGCGCACCGACCTGCGCCGGATCATCGGGGCCATCTTCGTCTTCTACGGCGTGGTGGTGACCCTGACGGGTGTGGTGGATCCCGCCGCGGACGTCGCGAAGACCGGCGGGATCCACATCAACCTCTGGACCGGTCTGTGCATGTTGCTGGCCGGGATCCTGTTCTTCGTGTGGGACAGGCTCTCCCCGGTGCCGGAGGAGGACATTGTCGACAGCGCGGAGTTTGAAGAGATCCACAAGGCTGAGGGCGCTGGTCAGCTTGACCGACGCGACTGACTCGTCGGCGTGGGTCCACACGGTCCGTGGCCCTACCGGCACGGCGGTGGTCGCGCCACGGGGAGCCGCGCTGCTGTCCTTCACCACCCCGTCGGGGGAGCACCTGGTGCTGGCCACGGAATCCGACGGCCGCCGCGCGGACTGCTCCGGGGCAGTCCTGGCGCCCTGGACGAACAGGATCCGTGACGGCCGGTACGACTTCCAGGGCAAGACTCACACGCTTCCGCTCACGGAGCCGGAGCGCGGCGCGGCGGTGCATGGCCTCGTGCTGGGTGCGCTCTGGACCCGGGACCGGAGCGCATCGTCTTCGTCGCGCCTAGTGCTGCGCCACGAGCTCGCGCCTAGCCCCGGGTATCCGCACCGGCTGAACCTCGCGTGCTCATACGAGGTAACAGACGCAGGGCTGACGGTCACAGTGACGGCCCGCAACTGCGGCCGTGACAGCGCGCCTTATGCCGTGGGGGGTCACCCGTACCTGATCCCGCCGTCGTCCCCGGAGGCGGCGGGACGGCCGGGTCGTGTGGATCTATGGCGCCTGGAAGTGCCCGCTGGGACCTGCCTGGTCACGGATTCGGATCGTTTGCTGCCCCTGGGCTCGGCGCCGGTGGATGGTTCTGCCGAGGACTTCCGTGCCGGACGTAGCCTGAGGGGAGCTCGGCACGACGTCGCCCTCGGAGATCTCGCCCGTGATTCGACGGGGTGTTTCTCGTGCCGCCTCACGGGCGACGACGGGCGGGCCACGGTCATGAACTGCGGCCAGGGCGTCCGCTGGATCCAGGTCTACACGGATGACCAGGGGGCGGAGGGGGCTACCCGCAGGGCAGTGGCGGTCGAGCCCATGAGCGCCCCGGCGGACGCGTTCAACTCGGAGCAGGATCTTACGGTCCTCGCTCCAGGCGAGGAACATCGTCTCTGGTGGCGCATCGGCCAGGAGTCCGATTGACCGCCCGATGACGGGTCGTGCGACTGCGTCTCAATCCGGTTACCCTTTTCCTACAGGCCTGCCGAGGGGGCTGTAGGCCCGAGGAGGACGAGATGGAACAGACGCAAGGTGCCCCGGAGGACGTGGTGACGCGTTCCATCCGCATGCTCGCGGACCACGGCTATCTGGAGACCACGGTGGAGCAGCTCGCGCAGGCCGCCGGGATCAGCCGCGCCACCTTCTTCCGCAAGTACGGGAGCAAGGAGGACGTGGTCTTCGCGGACCACGCGGCCACGCTGGAGCGGCTCGAGTCGCTGCTGAGCAGGCCCGGTCTCCCGCCCCGCAGGGGCCTCGCGGAGGGCGCGCAGCTCGTGTTCCGCCACCACCTGGACCACACGGAGCGGTCCGTGGCCCGGCACGACCTGCTGCAGGGCGTGGAGTCGCTGCGGGACCGCGAGATCGCCATGTCCTCGCGCTACGAGCGTGTCTTCCAGGCGTTCCTCCGGGACGCCCTGCCCCCCTCCGATGACCGAAGGGTCACGGCGGTGGCGCTCGCGGCGGCCACGGTGGCCGTGCACAACGCCTTCCTGCGCACGTGGCTGCGGGACCCGAGTCCGGTCGGCGGCGAGCAGCTCGCGGCCTCGCTCGACCAGCGCGTGGCGTGGCTGTGCACCGTCTTCGACGTCGACCCCCCGGCCAGGGGCGGTCTCGGGCCGGTGGACCTGGTGCGCGTGTCGGACGGGATCTCGTGGGAGGCCGGGGGCGACGACGCCGCGGCGCGCTCCGAGGGCCCCGCGCCGATCGTCGTCGTCGTCCCGCAGGGCACGGACCCGGAGGCCGCCGCGGAGCGCACCGCACGGTCCGTGTACGAGGCGCTGCGCTCCTAGTCCGCGCGCCGCTCCTGACTCGCGCGCCGTTCCGACTCCAGGACGGCGTAGAGCAGCTCGTCCCGCCACTCGCCCAGCTGCCGGTGGCTCTCGTGCAGGGTGGCCTCGTGGCGCATGCCCAGACGTTCGCAGACCCGGGCCGAGGCCGTGTTGAGACTGTCCAGGCGCGCGAAGACGCGGTGGGCGCCGAGCTGCTCGAAGGCCAGGTCCACGGCGGCGCCGGCCGCCTCGCTCGCGTACCCCCTGCCGGTGTGGTCCGGGTGCAGGGCCCAGCCGATCTCCACCTGGGCGGACTGCGCGTCCACGAGGGTGAGCACGATCTCCCCCACCAGCTCCTCGGAGTCCCGGGGTGAGAGCGCGAGCCGCAGGCTGTCCCCGTCCGAGGCCCAGTCCCGAGGCCCCCGGTGCGCCTCGACGGTGCGCACCACGTGGTCGAGGTCCCGCGGCGCTCGCCAGGCGTGGACCGCGTAGTCCTCGCGGGACTGGTAGGAGTGCATGGGTTCGATGTCGGCTTCTGTGGGCCACCGCAACTGCAGGCGGCCGGAACGCAACGGCAGCTGGAGAGTCATTGCGCCCAGCCTATCCAGGGCCCTCGCGGGGGCGGTGCGCGGTGACACCGCATGTCTTGACGTGAGACTGCGTCTCAGGGCAGACTGAGCCGCAGTTATGTGGTCCACACCACCCCTCCCTGAGACACAGGAGCGCAAGCGTGAGCGAACAGTCCTTCCCGTCCACCGTGACCATCACCGTGACCCGGCCGGTGCTGCCCGGCCGGGAGAAGCCCATTGCGCTGGTGTCCCTGGACTCCACCGCCCCCAACGGCCTCGTGATCTGGGGCTCCGCGGCCATGCGGGACCTGCAGCGTGAACTGTCCGCGATCGACACCTCCGAGGTGGAGGCCGTGGTCGTCACGGGCAACACCAAGTCCTTCGGCGCTGGCGCCAACCTCAAGGAGATCCGCGCGGCGCAGCTCAGCGGCACCTCGGACGAGTACGTGGGCTCGGGCCACGACGCCTTCGGTGTCCTCGCGGAGATGGACGTCCCCACGTTCTCGCTCATCACGGGCGTGGCCCTGGGTGGGGGCATGGAGCTGGCGCTGCACACGGACTACCGTCTCTCCACCGCGGGCAAGGCCCCCATGGGCCTGCCGGAGTGCCACCTGGGCTTCTTCCCCGGGTGGGGCGGCGTCTACCTGCTGCCGCACCTCGTGGGAGCGGAGGCCGCGCTGAACGTGATCGTCACGGACTCCATGCGGGGCAAGAACCTCAACCCCGCCAAGGCCGCGGAGATCGGGCTGGTGGACGCGGTGCTGGACGGCGCCCCCGGCACCGAGGAGTGGGAGACGTCCTGGCAGAACTGGGTCGTGGAGACCCTGGAGGGCAAGCACGAGCCCCGTCGCACCACGGAGGACGCCCAGACCTGGGACGCCGCCGTGGAGAAGGCCGCTGCGAAGGCCGAGAAGGCCTGGCACGGTGCGGCTCCCGGGCCGGTGGCCGCCATCGAGCTCGTGGGTCGTGCGCGCACCGAGTCCCGCGAGGCCAACGGCGCCGCCGCCGTCGAGGCGTTCAAGGAGATCGTGCAGTCCGAGCCCGCCCGCGCGTCCCTGTACGCGTTCGAGCTCGTGAGCGCCCGCAGCAAGCAGGCCGCCAACGTCCCGGACGCCCCGGTGCGTGAGATCAAGAAGGCCGCCGTGATCGGCGCGGGCCTGATGGCGGGCCAGCTCGCGTCCCTGCTCGCGCAGGGTGCGGGCATCCCCGTGGTCATGACGGACCTGGACGACGAACGTCTCGAGGCCGGTGTGCAGCGCACCCGCGAACGCTTCCTGGCCCAGGCCCAGAAGGGGCGCATGAGCGAGGAGAAGGCGCAGCAGCTCGGTGCGCTGATCACCGGCGCGAAGAGCCCCGAGGACCTTGCGGACGCGGACTTCGTGATCGAGGCCGTCTTCGAGGAGATGGACGTCAAGCGCCAGGTCTTCGCGCAGTGGGAGCCGGTGATCCGTGAGGACGCGATCCTCGCCACCAACACCTCGTCCCTGTCCATCACGGAGATGGGCCGGGATCTCAAGCACCCGGAGCGCCTCGTGGGCTTCCACGTGTTCAACCCGGTGGAGGTCACCCCGTTGCTCGAGATCATCGCGGGGGAGAAGACGGACGACTCCACCCTGGCCACCGCGTTCGACCTCGCCGCCAAGATGCGCCGCATCGCCGTGCGCGTGCAGGACGCCCCGAGCTTCGTGGTGAACCGTGTGCTGACCCGCATGTTCGACTCGATCGGCCGCGCCGTGGACGCGGGCGGAGATCCCCGCGCCGTGGACCACGCACTGGACCCCATGGGCCTGCCCATGACCCCGCTGCAGCTGCTCGACTTCGTGGGCCCTGCGGTCCTGGTGCACATCACGCACACCATGAATGCGGCGTACCCGGACCGTTTCACGCTCTCGCCGTGGCTCGACGCCGTCGCGGACGCCGGGCTGCGCAACACCCTGCCGCCGCGCGGGGAGACCTCCGAGACCTACCTCGCGGAGGGGGCCCAGCAGGCACTGGAGCGCACCCGCCAGGAGAGCGGGGTGGCGGACCGCTCGGACGACGGCGCGGACGGCCACCTGCTGACCAGCGTCCAGGACGCGCTCGCGGAGGAGATCGGCCACATGCTGGACGAGGGCGTGGTGGCCACGGCCCGGGACGTGGACCTCTGCATGATCCTCGGTGCCAACTACCCGTTCCACATGGGCGGCATCACCCCCTACCTCGACTACACGGGCGCCTCCGAGCGCGTCCGCGGGCAGCGCTTCGACGCCGCCCAGCAGTAGTCCCCTTCCACCACTGAGCATCGAGCACTGGCTCGAGCACCAAGGAGTGATCATGACCACCGACAACACGGCATCCGCCACGCAGACGTTCCCCGTGGGCACCATGGAGCCGGAGTACACGCTGAACGAGGCGCTGGACACGGACGAGGCCGGCACGTTCGCCGAGATCTCGGACGAGGACCGCGCCCACTGGATGCGCGCCCGCGCGTTCGTCCAGGAGGACGTCCTCCCGGTGATCGGCGAGTACTGGGACAACAGCGAGTACAACCTGGACCTCGTGGCGCGCATGGGCGAGCTGGACCTGCTGCGCGACGGCGTGGACGTTCCCGGCTACCCGCCCATGTCCAAGATGGCGGCGGGGCTGATCAGCATGGAGCTCTCCCGCGGTGACGGCTCCATCTCCACGGTCGCGGGGGTGCAGGGCGGTCTGGCCATGCGCTCGATCGCCATGTGCGGCAGCGACGAGCAGAAGCAGCGCTGGCTGCCGGACATGGCCGCCGGCAAGCTGCTGGGCTCGTTCGCGCTGACGGAGCCCACTCACGGCTCGGACTCGATCGGCCTGGAGACCTCCGCGGTCCCCGTGGAGGGCGGCTACGTCCTCAACGGCGAGAAGAAGTGGATCGGCAACGGCTCCATGGGCGGGATCACCGTGGTGTGGGCGCGCAGCAGCGAGGATGGCAAGGTCCTCGGCTTCGTGGTCCCCCAGGACTCCGAGGGCTACACCGCCACCACCATCACCGGCAAGCTCTCCCTGCGCGCCATCCACCAGGCGCACATCCGCATGGAGAACGTCTTCGTGCCCACGGAGAACGTGCTGCCCAAGGCGCAGTCGTTCAAGGACACCTCCGCGGTGCTCTTCGCCACGCGCATCGGCGTGGCCTGGGCCGCCGTGGGCCACGCCCAGGCCTGCTACGAGAGCGCCGTGCAGTACGCCGCGCAGCGCAAGCAGTTCGGTCGTCAGCTGGCCGCCTCGCAGATCGTGCAGGAGCGCCTGGCCCGGATGCTGAGCGAGCTCACGCAGATCCAGACGCTCGTGATGGCCATGGCGCGCAAGGAGGAGGCGGGCTCCCTCACGGGCTCGCAGGCCTCCCTCGCCAAGTTCACGGCCACGCGCACGGCACGTCAGATCGCTGCGAACGCTCGTGATCTGCTGGGCGGCAATGGCATCCTGTTGGAGAACCGTGTCGCACGTCACTTCGCGGACGTGGAGGCCATCCACACCTACGAGGGGACTGAGACGGTCCAGGCGCTGATCATCGGCAAGTCGATCACCGGGATCTCCGCCTACAACTGAGTCGCCTCCAACTGAGCGGCCAGCACCGCGCCCTCCGGGGCCTGACCCGCAGGGAGCACCATGTTCGCCAACTCCGAGCCGCTGACCCCGCTGCGCTTCCTGGAGCGCAGCGCGGAGGTCTTCCCCCGCCGTCGCGCCGTGGTGCACGGCACGCAGGAGTGGACCTGGGAGCAGTTCGAGCGGGACGTCCGGCGTTTCGCCACGGCGCTGCTGCCCCACCTGCGGGACGGCGGGGCCGCCACGGCGAACGGCGAGCAGGAGGCACAGGCCTCCGGCCCGGGAGTGGCGCACACCCACCTCGGGACCGGAGCGTCAGGTCTGGTCCCGGCCTCCATTCCGGGTCACGGCGACGACGCCGCCCGCCCGGGTGCCGAGCCCTCCGCGGCCAAGGCGCCCGGGCGGGGGATGGGCCAGGCAACCCCCAGCGGCGGGGTCGCAGCTCCTGCCTCACCGGGCGCTGCCGCGTCGTCTGATCCCTCATCGGCATCGGCATCGGCATCGGCATCGGGCGGGACGGATCCCGGCACTCGCAGTGGACGCGGTAGCGGCACAGCGGGCGAGGAGTTCCAGGGCGCGGAGCTGCTGAACCGTTCCTGGCCCACGGTGGCCGTGATAGCCCCGAACGTTCCCGCCGCGCTCATGGCGCACTACGCGGTGCCCGCCGCGGGCGCCGTGCTCGTTCCGCTGAACCCCCGCCTGAGCGCCCGGGAGCTGAGCTACATCCTGGAGCACTGCGAGGCGCGGGTGGTCCTCGCGGACGTCTCCGTGCTCGACGTCGTGGCCGAGGCCCTCGGCGACCGCTCCGGCGTCACTCTCATCCAGATCCCCGACGAGCAGGCGGATCTCCCCGCCGTCCGCGACGGCGCGGGGGACGGGGTGCCCACGTTCGAGGAGTTCCTGGACGTGGAGCCGCTCGAGGCGGCGGGCGTGGGGGACGCGGCGCGCGGCGTCGTCGGCTACGGCGTGGCGGACGAGAACGCGCCCATCACGCTGAACTACACCTCGGGGACCACGGGCCGGCCCAAGGGCGTGCTCTACGCGCACCGCGGGGCCTACCTCAACAGCCTGGGCGAGGTCTTCCACAACGGCTTCGGTGGCGACACCCGCTACCTGTGGACGCTGCCCATGTTCCACTGCAACGGGTGGTGCACCACGTGGGCGGTCACCGCGGCGGGCGGCACGCACGTGTGCCTGCGTGCTGTGCGGGCTGACGAGATCTGGCGCGCCTTCGACGAGCAGGGGATCACCCACCTGTGCGGGGCGCCCGCTGTGTGCTCGGTGATCGTGGACGCGGAGCAGGCGCACCCCCTGGAGAAGCCCGTCCGCATCACGACCGCCGGTGCCCCTCCCGCCCCCAGCATCATCGAGCGGCTGGAGACGGCGGGATTCGACATCGTGCACGTCTACGGCCTCACGGAGGTCTTCGGGCCCATCACCATCTGCGAGCCGCAGGAGGAGTGGGTGGATCTTGCGCCGGCCGAGCGGGCGCAGCAGATGTCCCGGCAGGGCGTGGCCATGATCCAGGCGGAGTCCGCGCGCGTGGTCGACACCGAGGGCCAGGACGTCCCCGCGGACGGGGAGACGCTGGGGGAGGTCGTGCTGCGGGGCAACAACGTGATGATCGGCTACTACAAGGACCTGCCCGCCACCCGCAAGGCCTTCGACGGCGGGTGGTTCCACACCGGGGACCTGGGAGTCATGCACCCCAATGGGTACATCCAGCTGCGGGACCGGGCGAAGGACATCATCATCTCCGGTGGTGAGAACATCTCCTCCATCGAGGTGGAGCAGGCGCTCTACTCGCACCCGGACGTCATCGACGTCGCCGTGGTGGGGGTCGCCCACGAGAAGTGGGGCGAACGACCGGTGGCCCACGTGGTGCGAGCTGGCGGTTCCACGGTGAGCGAGGACGAGCTGCGGGAGCACGTGCGCGGACAGCTCAGCCGATTCAAGGTCCCGGACACCATCACCTTCAGCGACGAGCTGCCCCGAACCGCCACGGGCAAGGTGCGGAAGAACCTCCTCAGGGGCTGATCCAGGGCTGAGCCGGCGGGGCTCTGGGGCAAGCCCGGAGGCCCGTGGGAACCTCGCCCGGGGGCTCGTGGGGCCGGGGGAGCGGCAGTTTTGCGCAGGTCCGAAGCCGTGTGTAATGTATTCCGAGTCGCCGCCAGGACGGACAGCCGAGAGCTGGCCGGGCAGGTCGACAAGCTTCCTGTTCCAGAACGGAACGCGAACGGCGTGTGAACGCCGGGTTGCGAACCGGATGAGGAACGGATAAGCTAGTCGAGTTGCCGCGAGGACAGCTGAAGAGCTTCCAAGCATGCGGCACTCAAACTTCCAATCGATGGCCTCGACAGAGGCTTTGATGTGGTGTGTTGTTTGTCAACTCAATAGTGTGTCTAGTTTGTTGATACCAAAGTTTTATATTTTTGGTTGATGGCCCGACGCCTTTTCAGGTGTTTTCCCGTTTTCTGGGGGTGTTGGGTGTCAGCTGGGATCCCACCTGGCCGCCATGTTTGTGGTGGTGGGTGGTTTCTGTTGAAGTTTTTTGACGGAGAGTTTGATCCTGGCTCAGGACGAACGCTGGCGGCGTGCTTA
>NZ_RBMB01000012.1:0-81612 GCF_003989485.1 Kocuria sp. HSID17590
AGCGGCGGTGGCGGTGGCACGAGACGGCGGCGCGCCGACAGAACCGGTGTCAGCGCTCGGCACGCCCGGTGCGGCCGGGGCGGCCGGGGCGGCAAGGGTGGGCGGGACGACCGAGCTGTGCGCGTCCTCGTTCGGACTCCCGCCGTCGCCGCAGACCCCGCGGGGCAGCGCCAGAGCAGCCCGCACCCGCTCAACCACGGCCTGCGCGGCGTCGAGGTGGGCGTCGGAGCACGGGGACGAGGGGACGACCACCGCGTCCGAACCGGCCTCCGCGACGGCGGTGGGGATCTCCCGCAGGAGCACGTCCGGGGCCCACTGCTCGGCGGGTCGCCCGGCCAGCACCGGGGCCTGGATGACCTCCGTTCCCCCGGAGATCACCGCGGTGGAGGGATGCCCGGCAAGGCGCGACGCGAGCGCGCGCACCTCGTGGTGCAGCCCGGTCCGCCACTCGGGGTCGTTGGGCGGGTCCAGGGGGCCGAGCGCGACGTCCTGCCACACCATGAGCCCCAGCTCGTCGCACGCGCGGTGGAAGTCCTCGGCCTCGTAGCAGCTCGTGCCGGGGATGCGCACCATGGTGGTGCCGGCGTCCCGCAGCCTGCGGAGCATTCCGAGGGTGCGGCGGGGGTCGGCGGCGACCTCGTACGGGTCGGCCCCCGTCCACACGGCTCCGCGGGCGAACACGGGCACGCCGTTGACGCGCAGCGCCAGTCCGCGGTGGGCCGCGTCCCGGGGCTCGGGGGTCACGGTGCGGAACCCCACGCGGGCATGCATTTCATCCTCCCCGGCCACCACGCGCACGCGGTAGAGCTGCTGGGCACCCATGCCGTGGGGCCACCACAGGCGGGGCTCGGCCACGGGCACCTCGACGGTCGCGGAGGCCGCGAGCTCGGTGGCACTCACGGCACGCTCGACGACGCCGCCTTCTGTGGCGTTCGCGTGCTGAGCGGCGGAGTCCGGCTCTGCGGGTGGGAGCGGTTCGACAAGCACCCGGCAGCCCTGTGTCCCGGGGTCGATCCCAGTGAGGTCCACGCTCACCACGCCGTGGCCGTCCTCCGTGACCCGGGCGCGCACCGCGGACGGTGGGAGCGGACGGGAACGGGGCCGCGCGGCGTCGTCGTCATTGTCGTCCGAGAGAGCGAGCGGGAGGGCGCCGGGAGAAGAGGGCGCAAGCACCGGCGAGGAATCGGGCAGGGAGACGAGCGGAGAAGAAGGTTCCTCGTCGGGAGACGAGGTGACCGGCAGGGCGGCGAGCCCGCCCCAGGGCCCCAGGACGGGGCGCGCGCCGGGCCAGTCGATGGCCCCGACGAGCGGTGTGCGGCGCCAGCGCAGGGAGCGGTCGGAGACCAGCGGGGAGAGCCAGCGGGCGCGCGGCTTGCGCGGCACGGTCACGCTGGACAGGGGCAGGACGCGCAGCGCGATCTCGCACTCCCCCGGCGGCAGGGCGACGGTGACGTCCCACGGCGCGAAGGCGCTGTCACTGGCGTGCACGGTCTCCCCGGCCACCACCAGCTCGGAGACGGTGGCGACGCCCGTGGAGACGAACCGGTGGGACCCGCCCGCGGTGGTGACCCGCGTGCGGTACTCCCAGACGGTCCCGGGGCCGTCCCCGGCGAGGACGGCGTCCATGGCGTCCTCGCCCAGGGCGTCGCGCAGCGCCCCGGAGACGGTTCCGGGAACGCGCGCGGAGATGCCGGCACCCAGGGGGTCGCCCGGGTCCTGCGCGGGATCGGCCCGGCACAGGATCCAGGTGGCGCGCTCCAGCGCGTCGGCACCGCTCACGCGACTCACTCCCCGAGGCCCAGCGCTTCCCGCACCGCGACCATCCCGGCGGTGTGGCCCGCGACGAACGCGTCCGCGGACGTGTCCACCCGCGCGGTCCGGCCGCGCGCGGCGCGCGCGAGCTGGAACTGCAGGGTCTTGGCGGCCCCGGCGGCGGCGTCGAACGACTCGGCGGCCTCGATCAGCAGCTCGGCGTCCAGGTCGCTCGGCCACCGGGCGGCACCCGCGGCGAGGTACCGGCACGCGTGCGCGGCCAGCCCGGCGGTGAGCCCCGCCTGGCGCGTGGTCGCGAACGAGTACAGGTGGAAGTAGTCCATGCCCCGCTCGGCCAGCACCGGGAGGTGCTCCCGGATGGCGGTGACGAGCCGCTGCGCGGGGCCCTCCGACCCGGCGGAGGATCCCGGGGCGCGGCGCAGGTGGTCCCGCACCAGCTCGACCGTGTGCTGCCACAGCTGCCGGGGCTCCAGCCGCCGGACCCCCGCCACGCGCACGAGCTCCACGTAGGGGTACGGCACCCGCCCGCTGCGCGCGCCCGGGCCCAGGGTGTTCTCCAGGTCCTCCCCGGAGAGCACGTGCACGCCGTCGTTGTGCAGGTAGAGGAGCTCACCCGCCGCCGGGTCCAGCCGCAGCGGGACGATCGACGTCTTGGTGTGCTCCAGCCCGTAGGAGACACCCTCGGTGTCCGGGAGGTGGAACGCGTCCACCTCCACGATCAGGGCGTCCCCGCGGGACATCGCCAGCTGCAGGTGCTCGCCCAGGGGCCGCCACGTGTCGTACTCCCCCACCGCGAGGCCGTAGAGCACCTCGAGGTCCTCCTGGCGCGGTTTCAGGAACTCCCACTGGTCCCCCAGGAAGTCCGCGCTAAACGCGGCCCCCAGCATGGGGACCGGGTCCAGACCGAGGGCGGCGGTGAGCCCGATCCACACGTCCATGTAGCAGTTCGTGGGTGACCACGGCTCTGCGGGATCGTGCAGCACGGACCGGGGCGCGTTCGCCGCGGTGAGCGACTCGCACCCCCGCACCGCGAGGACCTCGGTCCCGAACGGGGCCTCGGCGGCCACGGCGGCACCTGTGCTCTCGGTCAGCGCGGTCATGACAGACCCAGCTCCTGGCGCACGGAGGCGGGCCACGCGGCGACGTCGAAGCCGTGCTTGGCGGCGAGCGCCAGGGCCACGCGCTCCAGGCCGAAGCCGAAGCACGCGGAGTGGGCCACGGCGCCGTCGGCGGTGCGCAGGTCGAAGGCCTCGCCGAAGTGGTCCTCGTGCAGGTTCGCGGAGGCGATGGCCGTGGGGTGGCCCGGGTAGACCTCCGTGAGGATCTCGAACTTCAGCTGCGCCTCGCGCTGGCCCGCGCTGAGCAGCTTGCCCGCGCGGCCGAAGAACGGGTCGTTCGCGGTGTCCGCCTGGACCTCCAGGCCCAGGTTCGTGAGCAGCCCGGTGCCCGCCGCGAGCCACTTCTCACGGTGCTCGGCGGCCTCCGCGGGGGTGCCGATGCGCACGGCCTCGAACATCCGGAACGTCACGAAGCGCATGGGGTCCGGGCTGGGCTCGTGGCGGTAGCACTCGCCCACGAGCTCGAACACCGTGCCGTCCACCCGCGAGCCCTCGAGGTAGGCGTAGAGCGGGTGGCACACCGCCGGGACCAGCGCGTGGCCGGCCGGGGTGAGCTGCGCGGACCAGTCGCCCTGCTCCTCGTAGGTGGCCAGCAGCTGGCGGTGGGCCTTGTTGTCGCCCTCGAACGCGGCGATCGTGCCCAGCAGCTGCGGGAACGAGGCCACGTAGTCGGTGCGCTCCAGCAGCCGCGTGCCGTTGACGGGTGGGAAGCGCAGCCGGCGCGTGCCCGCCTCGGGCGAGAGCCGTGCGGCGATCCCGCGGGCGGCGGACGCGATGCCCTGCACCACGTCCTCGGCCTGCGGGCCCAGCCCGGTCACGCCGTCGCCCAGCGTGGGCAGCAGCCAGTCGTTGGCCTCGAGCCCCTCGCGGAACGTGTCCTGCTGGCGGGTGAGGTCCTGCTCGATGTCGGTGGTGGTCATCGCTGTCCCCTCGAGACGAGTTGCATGGTGGCGGTGTGGAGCAGAATGCGGTCGTTGTTGACCATGACGGACGGGCCAATGCTGTCCCGGTAGAGCCGTGCCAGGCTCACGGGAGAGCGGTTGGCGAACCCGGAGATCCCCACGATCACCAGGGCGTCGCCCACGATCTTCCGCACGGCCTCGGCCCCGTTGACCTTCAGCGTGTTCATGGCGATCGCGAACTGCATGGACTCGCAGGTCTCGGGATCGTCGTAGGCCGCCTCGTAGCGGGCCACGGAGGAGCGGACCACGTCCGTCATGGACTGCAGCTGCACCTCCAGCTCCGCCAGGCGCAGGGCCGACGGCGGGGGCGTGCCCGGGGTCTTGCGGGCGGCCTTCTGCACCACGGAGCGGGCGGTGAGCCCGGCCTGGGTGGCCATCCCGAGCCACGCCGAGGCCCACAGGCAGTGGGCGCCCGGGAGCATGGTCTGCGCGGAGATGGTCTCGAACGGGACCCGGAACATGGCGTCCTCGCTCGTGGTGGCGTCCAGCTCGAAGGACTCCGAGCAGGTGCCGCGCATGCCCAGGGCGTCCCAGCCGCGCTGGCGCTCCAGCTGCAGGTCCGCCGCCTCGACCACGAGCACCACCTGGTCGCTCGACGCCGCGTCCTCGTTGCGGCGCGCGGTCACGAGGATCGCGTCCGCGTACGCGCCGTAGGAGATCACGGGGCAGGTCTTGTGCAGCGCCACCCGGCCGTCACCCACCGGGCGCACGGCGCACGTGGAGGTGCGGGTGTCGCCGCCGATGTTGACCTCGGTGGTCGCCGAGGCCAGCAGCAGCCCCTCGGAGGCCACCTTGCGGGTGAACTCCCGCAGCCACTCGGTGTCCGCGTGGCGGGTGAGGCACAGCGCCTGGGAGTAGTGCATGGCCAGGATCATCGCGGAGGAGGTGCACTCGCGCCCCACCCGCTCCAGCAGCCGGCACAGCTCCGTGATGCTGTAGTCCAGCCCGCCGTCCGCCTCCGTCATGGGGGCGGCCAGCAGGCCCTGGGCGCGGGCCTCGTCGATCGTCTCCCGGGGGAAGCGGGACTCGCCGTCCACGGCGTCCGCGTACTCGCGGGCCACCCTGGCCACGGCCTCCGCGCGGGCGGCGGTGCTCGCCGCCCGGTCCGGGTCCTCCGCGCGGGTGCGCGGCTGTGCGGTGAGAACGCTGTTCTCAGTCATTGCGAATCGCCTCCACGGCCTCGGTGATGGACGCGACGGACGTGAAGGTCGCCTTGGTTAGGCGCTCCTCCGGGAACTCGATGTCGAACTCGTCCTCCAGGCCCAGCATCACGTTCACGGACGCGTGGGACGTCATGCCGGCACGGTAGAGGTCCGCGTCCGCGGCAATGCTCTGCGCGTCCTCGGAGAGCTTGCCCTGCTCGCTGAGCACGGAACGGACGGTCGCTTCGATGGTGGAATCCATGGGAAACCTTTCTGGGTTGTTCTGGCGATTCTTATGAGCCGCGGGTCAGCCGGTGTGCGGCGCCCCGCGGTGGTCCTGTTCCCGACGTCGTGCGCCGGGTGGTCTCACGGGTGCGGCGGGTGCCGGGTCACGACGTCGTGGCGAGCGCCACGGCCAGGGCGAACCCGCCGTCGTGGGAGGTGCTGACGCTCCAGCCGCCCAGCCCGGCCTCCCCGGCCAGGCGCGCGGCGGTGCCCCGCAGCTGCACGCCCGGTGCGCCGTGGGCGTCCGTGCGCAGCACGATCTCCGGCCACGGCACGGCGTCCTCCTGGCTCGGGCGCAGCACCTTGAGCACGGCCTCCTTGGCCGCGAACCGGCCCGCGACGGACTCCGCCGAGGGCTCGGCCGCTCCCGAACGGGTGAGCTCCGCGATCTCCTCCGGGGCGAGCACGGCCCGCAGGTAGCGCTCCCCCTGCCGGGCGAGAGACTCGGCCACCGGTGCCACGCCCTGCAGGTCGCAGCCCACGCGGGGTGCCACGGCGGCGTCGACGGCGCTCACGACGTGCCCTCCGAGGTCACGGCCTCGAACGCCGGGTCCACGGCCGGTGCGGAGGTGGTGCGCTTGAGGCCCATCCGGTCCGCCCAGCGCCCCAGCGCCACCACGGCGGCGGGCTTCCAGCACTCGAAGGTGTGCCCGCCGTCGCACGTGCCCTCCTTGCCGTACTCCGTGTACTGGTAGTCCACGCCCTTGGTGCCGAGCTCCGAGGCGAAGGACGCCGTGGAGTCCCTCAGTGCGGGCTCGATGTCCCCGTTCTGGCCGTTGCCGCTGCCCGCGAAGAGCTGCACGCTCACGTCCTTCAGGTCCCCGCTCTGCGTGAGGGGGTCGTTGGCGAGCCACTGGGCGTCCGTGGTGGTGGTGCCGTTGCCGAAGATCGCGGCCGGCTCTCCGGTGGACTCGTTCGAGGCCTGCTCGAAGTTCTGCTTGGCCTCCGGGGAGGAGACGTCCAGCAGACCCGAGAAGCTCACGGCCTCCCCGAAGAGGTCCGGGCGCTCCTCGGCGTAGCGCACCGCGCCGTAGCCGCCCATCGAGTTGCCCATGATCGCGCGGTGCCCCCGGTCCTTCTGCGTGGCCAGGTGCGAGTCCACCCACGGGACCACCTGGTCCAGGTGGAACGTCCGCCAGTTCTGCTTGAGGGTGTCCTGCTTCGCCCAGTCCGTGTACCAGCCCACCTTGCCGCCGCTCATGATCACGGTGATCACGGGCATGCCCGCGGTGAGCTGCTCGGCCTGGCCGGCCTCGTACCACTGCAGGGCGGGGGCGTCCGTGGAGCTGCTGCCGGGGAGCATGTAGACCACCGGGTACGTCTTGGCGGGGTCGTAGCCCTCCGGGGTGATCACGACGAGCGAGTTGCGTCCGCCCGGTGCGTCCGGGGAGACCGCGTCCGTGCTGACCGTGAGGTCCACCGCCCGCTGGGACAGGGCGCGGGCGCCGGTGACGGTGATCCCGTTCGACTCCTCGCGCAGCTCCTGCGGGTCCTGGAACCCCACCTGCTTCGCGGCGTCGGCGTCGAAACTGATCGTGGAGCCCGTGCCGGAGGTCGCGGCGGGGTCGGTGCCCCCGGAGCCGCAGCCCGTGAGCAGCAGCGCCCCCAGGGTGCACCCGGTGAGCACCCGCAGTCCGAGCGATCGCGTGCCGCCCGCCCGGGCGGTGTCCTGGTTCATGCGGCGCACGTGGCCACCTCTTCCGCGGGGTAGTGACTCAGCCCGAGGGCCGCGTCGACGATCTGCATGGCTGTCAGCCGGGAGGCGCGGGCCTGCAGGGAGTGGTCCAGCGCGGGGACGTGGGCCACCTTGATCCGGCGGCCGCGGCGGGTGAGCCGCGCGAGCCCCTCCTCGCCGCGCTCCTGCTCGAAGAACACGCCGTCCTCCACGCCGAAGTAGAAGGAGACCTCCGCGTTGCGCGAGGCGTGCTCCATGACCACCTCCGGCACGTTCGGGATGTTGCAGCGGCCCAGCAGCAGCCACATGCGGTAGGGCATCCGGCGCCGCACGAGCTCCTTGGCGCGCGTGCGCCACGTGGTGTTCAGCTCCACGTCGCTCATGGTCCGCAGCTGCTCCAGCACGGCGTCCACGTCCCAGTTGCGGTAGAGCTTCTCGTAGTACCGCTCCCCGGCGCGCCACGCCACGTTGTTGAGCACCACGCGGGTGGTCATCGCGCTCGTGGGCGGCGCCATGGCCACGAGCCAGCCGCCCACGCACAAACCGGCGCCGGTCACGGCCTCACCCGTGCGCTCGTGCAGCCAGGACGCGCCGAGGTCGATGTCCGCAACCCCCTGGTGCTTGTACGGGTTGATGTCCTTGACCTCGTCCAGCCCGGCACCGTCACCACAGTGGTGGCGCTCCACGCGCATCGCGGGCACCCCGCGTGCGGCCAGCCGGCGTGCCTGGACGGCCCACAGACCCGTGGGCCCGTCCTTGGGATCCGCGGAGGGCGGGGCGAGCACGGCCGCACCGGCACCCGTTCCGTGACGGCCCACGGGGTGCGTGTAGGTGGCCGGCAGCAGGTCCTCCCCCAGTTCGAGGAGCTCCTCCTCCACGTCCACGCCGAACTCGGCCACGTGGAACCGGGCGTGCGTGGTGGGACGCCAGCCGCTGACATCCGCGGTCTCCGCCGTCCCGACGACGCCGCTCGCGGCCTCCCCCGCCCCGCTCACCGTGGTCTCGTGGGCCGGGCCCACGGCGTTCTGGTTATCTGCATCCGCAGCGTTCTGGTGCTCCGCGTCCGCGGCGGTGCCGGGCGAGACCGCGCGGGGCGCGGCGTCGTCGTCACCGGCGTCCGCAGCCGGCTCGTCCAGGCGGGCGACGAGCGCGGCGATGGCCGGCGGGCTCGCCTTGGCGTAGATCGCGGCCACGCCGTAGAGCTTCTTGGCCACGGTGCGGTCCTCCTCGCGCACCGGCACGAGCCCGGGGGTCGTGAGCTTGCGGGGGTCCGGCAGGGCGCGGATGGCGGCGGCCTCGGCATCGCTGAAGTGCGCACCGCCGATCTCCACGCCGTCCTCGACCTCCGGCGGCAGGCTCAGCCCGCTCGCCCGGCGCAGCCCCGTGTACTGGCGCATGTAGATGGCGCCGGAGACCGGCTCCCACAGCACCCGCTTCTCGAAGGGGAGCTCGGAGGTGGCGAGCACCGCGGCACCGATCCGCAGCCCGATGCCGTGCACGGGCAGCTGCGGCCCCACCAGCTCCCGGGCCGTGCCGAACGCGACCTCCAGGTCCCGCTGCCACACGGCCACGGGATCGCTGCCCGCGGGGCGCTCGCCGGACTCCGAGGTGCCGCTCCAGGCGACCCTGATCACGAGCCAGCCCTGCTGCGCGGCGCGTGCCGCCACCAGCCGCATGCTGCGGTGGCTCACCACTTCCTCCCGCGCGAGAGCCGGTGCAATGACCACGGCTCCGCGGACACGGTCGTTGTCCGGGCCGTGCACCCACGCGTGAATGGTGTGCCCGTCCCCCGTCAGAAAACTTGCCTGTCCGGCAATACGCATGAATTCTCCCCAGTCCTGCCCCGGAAACACCTCAGCCGTGCCCCCGTTGCCCTGTTCCCCCCCGTTGCCGGAGGGGTCTCCCCGTGCGAGCGTGCCGCCTGCGCCACCGGCGGATCCCTGCCCCCGAACGCCGCGTTCCCCCACGTTCCCCCGTGAGGGGCGTGCGGCTTTGCACTCATAAATCATAGCCACTCGTGCCCCACGACGGCTCGATGACGCCGTCCCCTAATGTGTGGTTTTACATTTACACGACTGTTTTTCCTGGTCCCACGTGCGCTTTTACTGCCTTGTACCTATATGGGCCCACACAGATTTGTCGTCATTCTGGCGATAGGGTCAAATCTGCAGAGTTATGATGGCAAACGCCGGTGTTCTGGGGAGACACTGCACCGGCACCGTTCACTGTCCACGGGCGAGCACCGTGGGTGACGGGGGACCTGGGGAGGTCCGCCGTACTGGGGGAGACGCAGGCACCGCGTGCGTCTTCATTGGGGGAGGAGTCAGCGTGGCCGCACGCATCCTGATCATCGGTCTCAACTACTCGCCGGAGCACACGGGCATCGCCCCGTACACCGCCGGGATGGCGCGCGCTCTGCGCGAGGAGGGGTGGCACGTGGAGGTCGTCACCGGCCTGCCCCACTACCCGCAGTGGCAGGTCCACGAGGGCTACCCGCGCCAGGACGGCCCGCTCGAGGTGATCGACGGCGTGCCTGTCCGGCGCATCCCGCACCCCGTGCCCCACGACGCCGGCCAGCTGCGCCGCCTCGGCATGGAGATCGTCTTCGGCCTGCGCGCCGCGGCCGCCCCGTGGGGGGACCCGGACGTCGTCGTGCTCATCACGCCCGCGCTGTTCGCCTCGGCGATCCTGCGGGTCCGGGCCGCGCTGACCCGCACCCCGGTGCTCGTGTGGGTGCACGACATCTACACCGCCGGGCTCGCGGAGACCGGCGCGGCGCGCGGGCCCGTGACCCGGGTGATGCGCGCCGTGGAGGGGACGTTCCTGCGCTCCTGCAACGGCGTCGTCGTGATCCACGACCGCTTCTCCGACTACCTGCGCCGCCACATGGGCGTGGCCGGGGAGAAGATCACCACTGTCCGCAACTGGACCCACATCGCCGAGGCGCCCACCGTGGACACCGCCGCGCTGCGCCGCCGCTTCGGGTGGGAGCCGCAGGACGTGGTGGTGCTGCACACCGGCAACATGGGCGCCAAGCAGGACCTCGCCAACGTGGCCGCCGCCGCGCGGGTGGCCGAGGAACGGGGCGCCCCGCTGCGCTTCGTGCTCGTGGGCGGCGGGCACCAGCGCCCGCAGCTCGAGGAGCTCGCGGCCACCACCCCGCGCTTCGAGGTGCTGCCCAGCGTGGACAACGAGACCTACGCCGGGCTGCTGCGCGCGGCGGACATCCTGCTGGTCAACGAGCGGCCCGGGCTCACCGAGATGTGCGTGCCCAGCAAGCTCACCAGCTACTTCACCGCTGACCGCCCGGTGCTGGCCGCCGTCGAGGCCGCGGGGCCGTCCGCGGCGGAGCTCGCGGCGGCCGATGCCGGGATCCGCGTGGAACCCGGTGATCCCGAGGCCCTCGTGGCGGGCGCCGTGCGCCTGCACGAGGAGTGGATCACCACCGGCGGCGCCACCCACCGTGGCGGCCGCCGCTACGTGCGCGAGGTGCTGAGCCGGGGGGCCGCGGTGCGGTCCTTCGTCTCGGCACTCACCAGGCTGCGCCCGGACCTCAGAGCCGAGGACCGGACGCCCGCCACCGTCAATTCCTGATCCACCGGGGCCGGGGGGCCTCGACGAACCGATCCACAAGGGGAGAGAACACCATGAGCAAGAAAGCACTGATCACCGGCATCACCGGGCAGGACGGCTCCTACCTGGCGGAGCTGCTGCTGTCCAAGGGCTACGAGGTGCACGGGCTGATCCGCCGCGCCTCCACGTTCAACACGTCCCGCATCGACCACCTCTACCAGGACCCCCACAACCCGGACGCCCGGCTGTTCCTGCACTACGGGGACCTCTCGGATGCGGCCCGGCTCGTGACCCTGCTGGGGGAGATCGACCCGGACGAGGTCTACAACCTGGGCGCCCAGTCGCACGTGCGAGTGTCCTTCGACGAGCCCGAGCACACCGGTGACACCACCGGGCTGGGCACCGTGCGGCTGCTCGAGGCCGTGCGCCGCGCCGGCGTGAAGTGCCGCTTCTACCAGGCGTCCACGTCCGAGCTGTTCGGTGCCACTCCCCCGCCGCAGGACGAGAACACCCCGTTCTACCCGCGCTCGCCCTACGGCGCGGCCAAGATCTACTCGTACTGGATCACCAAGAACTACCGCGAGGCGTACGACATGTTCGCGGTGAACGGGATCCTCTTCAACCACGAGTCCCCGCGCCGCGGCGAGACGTTCGTGACCCGCAAGATCACCCGCGCCGTGGCCGCGATCGCCGCGGGCAAGCAGGAGCACCTCTACATGGGCAACCTGGACGCCGTGCGCGACTGGGGCTACGCCGCCGAGTACGTGGAGGGCATGTGGCGGATGCTGCAGGCGGACGAGCCGGAGGACTTCGTGCTCGCCACCGGCGTGCCCTGCACCGTGCGGGACTTCCTGGTCACGTCCTTCGAGCACGCGGGGCTGGACTGGGAGAGGCACGTCCGCTTCGACGACCGCTACCTGCGCCCCACCGAGGTGGACGCGCTGATCGGGGACCCCTCCAAGGCGGAGGAGAAGCTGGGGTGGAAGGCCACCGTGCACGCCCCGGAGCTCGCCCGCATCATGGTGGACGCGGACCGCGCCGCGCTCGAGTGCGCGGGCACCCCCTGGATCGATACCGTGGCCCAGAACATCTGGACCCCGGAGCACGCAGCATGAGGACAACAGTGGACAACGCAGATCAGATCGAGACCGTCGACGCCGGGGCGGACTGGCCCCACACCGTGAGCGACCCCGCGGACGCCCGCACGAGCGACGACGTCGTCTACGCACCGCACGAACTGGACCGCACCGCGCCGTTCTACGTGGCGGGCCACCGCGGACTCGTGGGCTCGGCCATCTGGCGCCACCTGGAGAAGCAGGGCTTCGAGAACCTGATCGGGGCCACCTCCCAGGAGCTGGACCTGCGGGACCGCGAGGCCGTGGAGGCGTTCATCGCCGAGCACAAGCCGCGCTACATGGTGCTGGCCGCCGCGAAGGTGGGCGGGATCGGGGCGAACAACACGCGCCCGGTGGACTTCCTCTCGGACAACCTGCGGATCCAGCTCAACCTCCTGGACGCCGCGCGCACCGCGGAGGTGGAGCGCGTGCTGTTCCTGGGCTCCTCCTGCATCTACCCCAAGCTCGCGGAGCAGCCGCTGCGCGAGGGGGCCCTGCTGACCGGGTACCTGGAGCCCACCAACGACGCCTACGCGATCGCCAAGATCTCCGGGATCATGCACGTGCAGGCGGTGCGCCGCCAGTACGGGCTGCCGTGGATCTCCGCGATGCCCACGAACCTCTACGGGCCGGGGGACAACTTCTCCCCCACCGGTTCGCACGTGCTGCCGGCCATGATCCGGCGCTACGACCAGGCCGTGCGCAACGGGGACTCCGAGATCACCAACTGGGGCTCAGGCACACCGCGACGCGAGTTCCTGCACGTGGACGACCTCGCGGCGGCGTGCCTGTTCCTCATGGAGCACTACGACGGCCCGCAGCAGGTCAACGTGGGCACGGGTGAGGACGTCTCCATCAAGGAGCTCGCCGGACTCGTGGCCGAGGCCACCGGCTACCGGGGCGCCACCCACTGGGACGCCAGCAAGCCGGACGGCACCCCGCGCAAGCTCATGGACGTCTCCCTGCTCAGCTCCCTGGGCTGGACCGCGTCCATCGACCTGCCCACCGGGCTCGAGGATGCGGTGGCCTGGTACCGCTCGCACCGCGACTCCGCGCGCGGCGCGTAGCACCGCAGCACCACGACGACGGCGCGTGGCCCCGGAAAGGGGTCACGCGCCGTCGTCGTGTGCCCGGGCAGGAGAGCGCCGGGATCAGAGGCTCTCCGGGTGGAGCTCCCGCCGCGCCGTCGGCCGCCACGCATCCACGCCGATCACCACGCCCAGCACCGCGAGCGCCAGGAGGAACGCGCCGGTGACGTCCGTGAGCCAGTGGTAGCCGAGGTAGAGGCGGCTGAAGGCGACCACGGCGATCACCGCGAGCGCCCCGAGCAGCGCCCACCACCGGCCCCGCCAGGGCTCGGACCCGGCCTTCGTCGCGGGCCTCCGGGCGGCGTCGTCCCCGGGAGACGTCGGCGCGGCACCCGCGGGAGACCGCGGGGCGGCGACGTCCGCGGGAATCCGGGGTGCGACGGCGCGGGGGCGGAAGTGCAGGAGGTACACGAGCACCAGGACGAACGTGGTGGTGGCCAGGGTGTGCCCCGAGGGGAACGAGGAGGAGTGGTCCGGGTCCAGGAGCATCTCGGCGATCGGGGGTCGCCTGCGCTCGGCGATCCACTTGACGCCCACGATGCCCGTCACGGCGAGGAGCATGGAGCCGGCCAGCAGCACCGGGCGCCACCAGTGGTGGCTGCGCCACAGCGACACAAGCACGGTGGCCAGGCTGATGAGGATCATCCCGGTGGGCGCGGTGACGGTGGTGATCACGGCCAGGACGGGCGTGACGAGCGGGTCCCGGTGCTCCGTGAGCCACCGCATCAGCGGGGTGTCCAGGCGGGAGAGCTCCTCGTGCTCCAGCCACCAGCCCCACACGCTGGTGAAGAGCAGCACGCCCCCGACCACGAGCAGGCTCGCAAGGACCAGGCGACGACGCCGCGCGGCCGGGTCCGCGATGGCGGGTTCGGCCAGGCGTCGGCTCAGGAGACCTGGGGATGCAGCAGGGGGCGCGGCGGATGGCATGTGAAGACTCTACGAGCACCACCCGCACGTCAGCTGGTGGCCTCCTCGAAGGACTGGCCGTCTCGACAGTGTGGGGAGCGGCAGGCCCAGTGCCTCAGAGCACCACGATCCAGCAGGTCGCCAGGCCCACCGTGGTCAGGGCCGCTCCGAGCCAGAACGAGCGCCACGGTGCGGCCCTGCCGATGAACGTGTAGGCCACGAGCACCACGGTGAACTCGCGCAGCACCAGGATGGTGGCCGCGAGGTGGAGGTCGAAGGACGCCACCCAGGCCACGAGCGCGCCGAAGACGATGCCGATCACCGGGCCCACGAACGTCTTCCAGGCCGCGCCCGTGCGCACGAGCAGGACCGAGGCCGCCCAGGAGAGCACGCCGGGGAACGAGACCATGGCGATGAACGGCACCATGGACATCGCGGAGTTCCACTTCTCGCCCAGGATGGGCCCCAGCACCACCGCGGCCACCTGGGCGACGATCACGCCCACCACGGCGAGCATGAGCGCCCCGGAGAGGAAGCGGTTGCTGGTGTCCTTGATCTCCTGGGGGGTCTCCTTGTCCGCCACGGCCACGCGCACCATGTTCGCCGTCGACGCCGCCAGGGCGTCTCCCGGGGCCCGGCCCACCGCGCTGCCCGCGGTGTAGGTGCCGAGCACGGCCGTGCCGGCGAAGAACGTCATGAACAGCCGCTCGGCCTGGCCCTGGAACCACGCCATCAGCGCGTACCCGGACATCGCACCCATGTCCGAGAGGATCGACTTCTCCCCCGGCGCGGAGTGCGGGATGGGAATGGTGTTCTTCCGCGCCCGCCGCCAGCACAGCAGCGCGAACACACCCTCCGTGACGGCCAGCTGCAGCGCGGGCCCGAGTAGGGACTGGGTGAGCAGCAGCGTGGTGCCACCCACCACGAGGCCCACGATCGCGGCACGGAACTGCAGCCGGGCGAGCAGACCCCACTGGCTGGTGGCCTGCAGCGTTCCCACGTAGAGCAGCCCCAGGGCGCCGAAGCCGGGCGCGAACGCCACGGGCAGCACCTGGAAGAACTCGCCCCAGTTCTCCAGGGTCCCGTTCCACAGCAGGAACAGCATGAGCGCGACCAGCAGCTCGAACGCGACCACCGGCATGAACATCCGGTAGCGGTTCATGATCTTCATGCCGCCGGGCTCCGTGAGCACGCGCATCACGGCGAAGCGCGCACCGGAGTCGATCGTGACCTGGATGGCGGTGTAGAGCAGCGTGACCACGTTGTAGATGCCCACGTAGTGCGGGTTGGTCAGCGCCGCGAGGGTCAGGATGACCAGCGCGGAGGACAGCCTGGGGATGATCCGCTCGATGAGCGCCTTGACCTGGTTCAGCACGAGGAGTCCGCCGTTCTCACGTGGTGCATCACCTGGCGCCGCGCGTAGGGGCGGGTGACGGGCCGCACCTGCGTCAGGATTTCCGCCGCGCGCTCCGGAGGCACGCTGGGATGGGACGGGGTCCCGCCATCCTCGAGCAGCCAGCCGCGACCGGTGGCACCGGCCCACGCCTGATAGACGCGGCGCACCTCCGGGTCCGCCTCGACGCGCCGGTGGTAGTCCTCCGCGCCCGAGATCTGTCCGGCGCTGAGCCGGTAGGCAATCACGGGAGCCGCGATCTTCGACAGGCGTGCCCCGTTGAGCAGGGCGTCGTGCCACAGCACGTAGTCCTCCGCCGGGGAGTCCACGGCGTAGGCGTTGGCCTCCAGCAGGGTCTCGCGCCGCGCGAGCATGCTCGGGTGGAACAGCGGGTTGGTGAACGGCAGCAGCGCCCCGATCTCCTCGGAGGTCAGCGAGCCGAAGTACGAGGGCCGAGGGACGGCGCCACCGCCGAACCGGATCCCGCTGCCGCACACGATGTCCGCGTGGCGCATCGCCGCGAGCTCCAGCCGGAACCGCCACGGGGCGCAGAGGTCGTCCGCGTCCATCTTGGCCACGAATTCGCTGTCGGTGCTCAGCAGCAGCTCCCGCGTGCACGCGACCGAGCCCCGGTTGCGGTCGTGGGCCCGCACCACCAGGCGCGGGTCCGTGACGGCGCGCGCAGCCCGCTCCGTGGCGTCGTCGGGCCCGTCGAGGCCCACCACGAGCTGTGCGTCGCGCGGCATGGCGCGCAGCGTGGACCTGATGCTGCGTCCGATCGTGCCGGACGCCTGGTAGGCGGGCATGATGACCGTGAGCAATGGCATGTCTTTTCCCCCAAGAAAGTGTTGTCGGAGCGCGTGCGGCGCCCCTCCCTCGGATTGTCCGCGGCGGCTCAGAGCCGCGCGGGTGCCCTCGCGCCGCCCAGCGCCCTCGCACCGCTCGTGCCGTTCGGACCGCCCTGGCCGCCCGGGAACCCGGGTGCCGACGACGTCGCGGGCCCCGGTTCCAGCGGCTGTCCCAGGTCGTAGGGCCGCGCGAAGAGGCGTTCGGCGACCCACAGTGCCCACAGTGGCAGGATCGACAACGTCACGAAGACCTCAAACGACTCCAGCTGCCCCACGATGCCCTGGAACACCAGGGTGGAGCCGACCGTGGCCAGCAGCACCCGGTTGGTCTCGCTGCGGCTGCGGCTGTACGCGTCCGAGATGACCGCGGAGAAGATCCCCAGCAGGAAGTACCCCGCGACCACGCCCACCAGGCCGAAGTTCAGCAGCATCTCCGCGCTGAAGCCGGGGACCACGTAGATCTGGTCCTCCCCTCCGAGCAGGTCGTAGCCCGAGACCTGGACCATGGAGCGGAAGGGGTTGTCCACGGAGACGCCCCCCAGGTGCAGCAGGGCGAGAGGCACGTTGATCAGCGCGCTCCAGATGGTCTCCCCGTGCAGCGAGCCGTGCAGAGCGGTGTGGTTCGACGCCCATGCGGACATCGAGAACCGCCCCCACTGCCAGTCGATGAAGGACCAGGGGTCCGTGGTGGCACCGACCCGCTGGGAGGTGGTCGCCACGACGAACACGACCATCGCCACGGCGCCCGCCACGATCAGGGGCCACCGCAGGATGCTGATCCGCGGCAGCATGATCGCCAGCAGCGGGAACGCGACGTAGGCGATCTCGGCGCGGCCACCGTTCCACGTGGCGCTGACGGCCAGCGCGGCCAGCCCTCCCACGAGCAGCAGCGTGTTCCACACGGCCTGCCCGGTGGCACGCCGGCGAGCTGCGAACGCCAGCACCAGGAGAGTCACGGCCCACGGGAGCCATCCGGCCAGGAACGCGTAGCGGGCGTTGCCGCCGTCCACCGAGATAATCCGGCCGCCGGTCTGGTCCGTGGTGGCACCCATGACCCGGATCAGTCCCACTCCTCCCGCAGCGGCCAGCACGAGGGCGAGACCACCCACGCTCACCCGGTGGGCGGCGGCGAACGAGTACAGGTTCTCCGGTGCCAGCGGGCGGCGCGGGACCTCCCGGGAGTCGTCACGGGCCGGGAACAGCCGGGGGCGCGGCACGACCAGACCGGCCCACAGTGCGCAGCTGGCGAGGAACGTGGCCCACGCGGCGGTGGTCAGCCCGGAGGTGGAGCCCACAGGATCGCCCGAGAGCACCTCGTAGAAGCCGCGGTCCTTGGACCAGCCCAGCACGTGGGCGAAGCCGGAGACCACATTGGCCAGCAGGAAGTTGAGCACCATGAACAGGCGCAGGTTGAGTCCGTCCACCCGGCCACGGGTGCGGATGTGGATCAGGGCCAGGAGACCCACCACGGCGGAGGCGGTGAGCAGCAGGATGGCGCCGGCAACGGGATTCACCGCGGTCACCGCGCTCAGACCAGTCCGGCGTGTCCGCGGCCCGAGCGCACCTTGTTGGCCACGAGGGACACGGGCACCTCGCGGAACCCCGCCACCGCGCTGTGCAGCTGGTCCGTGGAGACCCGCCCGGGAACCGTGACGAGCAGGACCTCGTCCGCGAGCTCGCCGAGCACGGCGGCGTCCGCAGACTCGCTGAGCGGCGAGCAGTCCAGGATAACGACGTCGAACTCGCCGTGCAGCTCTCGCAGCAGCGCCACCATGGGCTCGGAGCACACGAGGTCGCTGGGCCGCGACGCGGGCGAGCCCGCCGGCAGGAACGTGAGCCCCGGCTCGAGGCGCACTGCGCTCTGCTCGGCCGCCGCGCGCCGCTCCAGGAGGTCGGAGACCCCCGGGTGCGCCTGCTGCGCGAGCAGCTCCGTCATCCCGCGGTCGGAGAGATGTGCGTCCACGAGGACCACCCGGCTGCCGAGGCCCGCGAAGCTGCGGGCGAGCTCCAGGGCCACCGTGCTCGCGCCGTCGCCGGAACGGGTTCCCGTGACCACGAACGTCGCGCCGCCCTCCACCTGGGGCAGCACCTCCGCGTGGCGCTGCTGCAGCCGCGAGCGCAGCGCGGTCACGTGCGGGGTCGGGGCCGCGGAGCCGGGCTGCTCGATGGCCGCGGGGTCGAAGCTCAGCGCGTCGCTGAGGTGTTTCAGGCGCGGGACGCTCGCGGTGAGAGCCGCCCCCGGGACGCTGCGCAGCTCGGTGAGGGTGCGGGGGCGCCGGACCAGACTCTCCAGCACGAACGCCAGGACCGCTCCGAGCAGTGCACCGAGCACCAGGCCCGCGGCGGGGTACACCGCGGCGGGAATCCCGCTCGGCTTCTCCGGCAGCTGGGCCCGGCTCAGGAGCTCGGCCTTCACGGCGCCCTCACGGTTGGCCACCTCGGGGGACAGGGACTTCACGCCCTTGGTCAGCTGGTCGGCGACGCCGTTGGCCACCTGCTGGGCCTCCTCCGGCGTCTCCGCCGTGGCGGTCACCTGGATCACGGACGTGGCCGTGGGGTTGGTGACGTCCAGCATGTCCTGCAGGTCCGAGACCGAGCGGTTCAGGCCCTTGTCACGGATGACAGGGTCCAGGACGTACGGGGTGGTCGCCACCGTGGCGTAGGACTTCAGCTCCCGCGAGAGGTACGTGGCCGCCTGGTTCAGCTCGGTCGCGGAGTCACTCGTGGGAATGGTGACGTAGAGCTGCGAGCTGGCCTCGTACTTGGCCGGCAGCGCCACGGCGAGCACCCCTCCCGCCACGAGGCCCACCACCGCCAGTGCGGCAATGGTCTTCCACCACTTCTTCAGAACCTCGGCGTAGTCGCGCAGCGTCATGTGTCCTCCATCCCCCATGGTGACGGTGTCGCGGTGGACCCGAGCCTGCGCGCTGCCCAGCGCACACGGCGATCGGGACCGGCCCATCCGTCTCTCCCCAAATGAATCTGAGGGAAGTCTATCGCGCGGATTCATCTCCATGAACACTCAGACAGTTTCCGCGGAATTCCTTTGTACCCACATCGGGGGATGAATTTTACCTCCGGCAGGGTGGGCTCGTGCGTTTCGCCCGGAAAATGAGGGGTGTCGAAAGTGCACTGCCCGGAATCCCATGAGTGCGACAACTACTTCGACACCGAGAGGAGGGGCCTCCCACCTGCGCCGTCGCCCAGGAGGCCGTGCCGGACCCCCGCCCCTGGGACGGACTGCGCGGCCCCCGGTGCGACGAGGAACATGTGCGGACAAGGTCTTTGCCAAAGTGAACTTCGCGGGAAATTGGGGCTACGATGAACAGAGATGGGGGCAGAGACGGGTCACGAGGACCGAACTGTCCCCGGGTCACACGCGGTGGCACGGCCGGTGCACGGCGCCCGAGGCGCACTCCGGTCCGCAGCTCCAGGGGCCGCCACCGCGCAGCGGAGTTCGCGGGACGAGCGATTTGTCCCCCGAGCTGGGGAATGTGATGAAAATTTGTCCCCCATTCGGGGAACGACCGGGAATGGGGATTTCCGTCGGGCTGACGGGAACGCGAAAGAACTATCGGGGGAATCACATGAGCGCACGAACGAAGAACGCCGTCGTGGCATTCCTGGCCGTCGTCCTGGGCACCGCGGTGCTGGGGGCAGTGGTTGCGGGCGCCGCGGCCGCGCTGCGGCCGGAGACCTACACGTCCACCGCCACCGTCATGGTGGCCCCGGACAAGGACCTGCCGAACGCGCAGACGGACTCCGTCTCGCAGTACGTGCTGAGCAACATGCCCACCTACAACAACCTGGCGACGACCACCACCGTCCTGCAGGAGGCGGCGGACCACGGCCGCTCCACGGACGAGATCTCGCAGCACCTCGCGGTCGAGGTCCCCACCGGCTCCACGCTGATCAAGCTCGCCTACACGGACACCGACCGCGAGCGCAGCGCGGCCGTCGCAGACGACCTCGCCGCCGGGCTGCAGAAGGCCATCCGCGAGTACTCTCCCCGCGCCGACGGCACCTCGCAGGTGGACGTGACCATCGTCCAGGACGGTGCCTCAGCGACGTCGAGCAGCACGCCGCAGGTCAGCCGCTGGGCGACCGTGGGCGGTGTGGTGGGCGCGATCGTCGGTCTCGCCGCAGCCCAGGCCCTGAGCACGCGGCGAGCCAAACGCGCCCGTGCCGCGGGCTCCTCGGCCGCCGCGCGGACCGAACCCGCGTCCTCGTGAAGTGGCGCGACGCCCTCACGATGGACCGGGTCCCGGTCCTCACGCTGGTCGTCTTCCTGCTGATCAGCTGGGCCTCCACCGAGTACTACCTGGGTCACGCCGTCGTGGCCTCGCCCAGCCCCTTCACACCCGTGTGGGGCGCGTACGACCACGCGGACGCCATGCGGCTGGTCCTGTGGGCGCTGCTGGGACTCGCGCTGGCACTGATCGTGCCACTGCCCGGCCGGGTCGCCTCGTGGCCGTCCCTGCTGGGCACCGTGGGTCGCCAGGTGCAGTCCCTCTCCGGCCTGTGGCTGGTCGTGACGTTCGGGACCATGGCCGCGCTGGTGCTCGCCAAGGGGCCGTACCTGCTGCACGCTCCCCAGTACCTGATGTTCACGGCACCCTCCGCGTTCGTCTCCGCCGCGAGCGTGGCCCAGCCGATGGCGGTGCTCGCGGCAGGGTTCCTCTCCGTGCGGCACCCGAACCTGGGCCGGATCGCCCTGGGCCTGTGGCTCGTGCTGCTCTTCGCGTGCGCCACCCGCGTGTTCGCCGGCGTGCTGGTGCTCTACATGGTGGGGAAGTTCCTCGCGGGCGGCCGGGTGGCCTGGCCCACGTGGCTGCTGACCACCGTCGTCACCGTGGTGCTGCTGCCCATCCCGCTGCACTGCCGGGCGCTCACGGACCACGGACTGATCCCCTACGCGCGTGCCATGGTGCACCTCGTGGAGAACCCGTCCTTCTTCACGGACTCCCTGCTGACCACCACGAGCAGCTTCGGCTTCAGCGTGCCCCTGCTCGTGTTCACGAGCCGTGAGCAGTCGATCACGGCGTCGGACATGCTCATCTCGGTGAACCCGGGGCCGGGATCGCTGGTGGGCTGGGACGAGATCATGCCCACCATGCGCGTCCACGACTTCATCCCGTACTCCGCGCTCGGCGAGTGGGCGAGCTTCGGCGGCTTTGCCCTGATGCTGTTCCTGCTGGTGTGGGGCGTCGTCGTGCGGGCGTGCCTGCGCAGCGTGGGGAGCAACCCGCACCCCACCATGGCCCTCTTCCTGGCGGCCGTCCTGGGCATGTCCATGCTCACGGTGGTGATGGTCACCCAGTACAACACCCGGGCCGTGAGCCGGATCGTGTCCATGATGATCGTGCTGACGCTGTTCGAGCGCGTGGTGCGGCCGTGGACGGAGTCCTTCCTCCGCAGCCGCTCCCTGCGCCCCGTGCCGTGGGCGGGGCCCGCCGCGCCCCGTGGAGTTCGCGATGTCCACGCCGCGTGACGGAATGCCGCGGCGTGGGAGCGCACCTCGCGGCTCGACGCCACGCGGTGGTGATCTGCCCGGGGCAGACCCGCGCGGCCCGGAGGTGACCCGACAGCGCGGCGCCACCCGCCGCACCTTCCTCGCCCTGGCGGGCACCGCACTGGTGGGCACCACCGTGGCCTGCTCCGCCTCCGGACGGCCGGGTGCCACACGGGGCCCCTCCTCCGCCGCAGCCCAGCAGCAGGTCTGGGCCCACATGGTGCCGCAGGGGCTGCCGCTGGCCGAGAGCGAGGACATCCACTACGGCAGCGAGCGCCCCCTGTCCCTCGCACCAGCGGGCACGGACTACGCGAGCCTTGTCTCCGGCCAGCTGGAACAGGGCCGGGCGGCCGGTCTCACGGGCATGCAGATCCTCCTGCTGGAGGGGGAGAACAGGGGCTCGGACTTCGTCATCGACTGGATGGATGCCGCGGATCCCACGTGGCAGGACGGCGCGGAGGGTTTCGCCGTGGCACCGTGCCTGCTCGTGTCCTCGCGGGACGGCGCCGTCGAGATGATCCGGCAGTACGCCGAGGCGGCCGACGGCAGGTCCTCCGCCGCGCGGGTGGAGGACGCCCTGGTGGTGTGGATCTACAACGCGCGCTCGCTGTCCCCCGAGGACTGGGCGTCGTGCCGCGAGGCCGTGGAGGAGAGCGGCACCCGGCTGCACCTCGTGGCGGAGCTGGCCACCGCGGCGAGCCAGCACGGGGACTCCCTGGACACCTCCCTGCTCGACCCCTACGCGGACACGTTCGAGGCGGTCTGGCTGTTCGAGGACCGGGAGTCGCAGGTCCTCGGGGACTTCGCGGCGTGGGCGGCGGCGCACGGCACGGTCTTCGCGGGCGGCACTCTGCCCGGCTACGACCGCGAGACGAGCCACGGCGGCTACGTGGACGCGCGCGGCACGCAGCTGTGGCGCACCCAGCTGGAGCGGGCCCGGAGCGCCGGCGCGGCCTGGCTGACGGCCGTAACCTGGAACGACGCCGTGGAGCACACGAGCGTCCAGCCCACCACGGACTGGGGCACCACCCGGGCGGACCTGCTGGCCCACCACGCCGCGGCGTTCCGCGGGCGTGAGCCGGAGGACAAGAACCTCACGGCGTACGTGACGAGCCCGCAGCACCTCGTGGCGGGTCAGGAGCTGCTCGTGGAGGGGCTCGCGATCAACCACGAGCCACAGGACGCCCGGGTCACCGTGCGGGTCACGGACGCGGACGGCACAACCCTGGCCACCTCGCAGGAGGTCACGGTTGCTGCGGGCGAGGTCGGCGCGGCCGTGCTGGAACGCACCGTCCGGGTCTCGGGCGGCGGTCACGTCGTCGCCGTGGTGGAGCTGCGGGACGCCTCCGGCGAGCTGCTCAGCAGCACCCGCGGCGCGCCCGTCGTCGTCTTCGCCGCAGGGGACCCCGCGATCCCGGACCCGCCACGGCGGCGCTACTACTCGCTCTCGTCCGCGTCCTCCGTCGACTTCTCGCGGTGGGCGAGGATCGAGGGCGAAGACGACGACGCCGCGTCGCCAGCCAACCTGCGGGTCCTCGCCGAACGCACGGTGCGCTCCGTGGAGTTCCTGCACAACACGTGGCCGGCGGGGCTCGCACTCGACGCCCGGGAGCTGTCCTACCGCGCGCCGCCGGCCTCCCTCGTCGGGGGCCAGGAGGTCGCCACCGTGCCACAGGGCTTCACGGTGGCCCGCCTGGTCACGGACTCCGGGGAGATCGCGTACTCCGCACCGGTCCACCACAGCACGACCTCCGGATCCGGCACCGGAGGGTGACGCGGCGTCGTCGCCCCACCCGGAACCTCACCACCGCACACGACACCTGATCCACCGCCGTGCTCACCACCGCGAGCAGCACGAGCACACAGCCATCCACGAAGGGGAGAAGCATGGGAACCACCACACGCCGCCTGGCCACATTCACCGGCCGAGGCTACGACAAGGGCAGGGGAACGCTGCAGTGCGCCGCATGGGCGCTCGTGGCGGAGCCGCTGCAGCGCTCGGTGCTGTGCCCGCCGAGCGTGCGCACCCGCATCCTGCGCGCGTTCGGGGCGCAGATCGGCGACGGCACGCTGATCCGCCACGACGTGCGCATCCACTGGCCCTGGAAGCTGAGCGTGGGTGAGAACACGTGGATCGGAGTGGGTGCCTGGCTGCTGAACCTGGAGCCCATCACGATCGGCTCGGACGTGTGCATCTCGCAGGGCGCCATGCTCTGCACCGGAAGCCACCGCGCTGACGACCCCGCCTTCGAGTTCGACAACGCCCCCATCACCGTGGCCGACGGCGCCTGGATCGCCCTGCGCGCCACGGTGCTGCGCGGCGTGAACGTGGGCGAGGGAGCCGTGGTCGGTGCCACTGCACTCGTCACGCGTGACGTCCCCGCGGGTGAGCGCGTCCTCGCCCCGGTCTCGGCGAGGGCGTGAGCGGCATGCGCATCCTGCAGATCGTCGCGCTCGTCTCCGGGACAAACGCCTACGGCGGCCCCACGACCGTCGCCTTCAACCAGTGCCGCGCGCTCGCCGAGGCAGGCCACGACGTCGTCCTCGCCGCCACCGGATCCGGCCTCGGCACGCCGCTGCCGACCGAGCGCGGCGGCGTGCACACCCGTCTCTTCCGCCCGTCCTACGTGCTGCCGGGGGCCGGTTTCGCGGGCCTGACCTCACCCGCGATGCTCACCTGGGTGCGCCGGGTGGCCGCGAGCGCGGACGTGGTGCACGTGCACACCGCCCGGGACCTGCTGACCCTGCCGTCCGCGTGGCTCGCGGAGCTCTCCGGGACCCGCGTGGTGCTGCAGACCCACGGGATGATCGACCCCTCGGACCACCCCCTCGCGGGCCCGCTGGACGCCGCCCTCACCCGGCGCGTGCTGCGCGACGCCCACCGCGTCTTCTACCTCACGCCGCAGGAGGAGCAGGACGTCGCAGAGGTGGCACGTGGGCCCGTGAACCTCATGGAGCTGCACAACGGCATGCCCGTGAACCCCACGCCGCGGGCTCCCGGGGACGACGACGTGTGCCGGGTGCTGTTCCTCGCCCGCCTCCAGGAGCGCAAGCGCCCGCTCGCGTTCGTGGCCGCCGCGCGTGCGCTGGCGGAGCGTTTCCCGCGGGCCGTGTTCACCCTCGTGGGCCCCGATGAGGGCCAGGGAGACGCCGTGCGCCACGCGATCGAGGACTCCGGTCTGGGCGAGCGCCTCACGTGGGCCGGCGCAGTGGACTCCGCCGGTGCCGCCCGCTGGATGAATGACTCGGACCTCTACGTGCTGCCCTCCGTCAACGAGCCGTACCCCATGTCCGTCCTCGAGGCCATGTCCACCGGCCTGCCGGTGGTCGTCACAGACACGTGCGGTCTGGCGGAAACCGTCCGCCGAACGGGGTCTGGGACTGTCGTTGACGACTCCCAGCAGCATCTGGAGGCGGCCCTCGCCGAGCTGCTGGCGGATCCGCAGCTGCGGCGACGCCGGGGAGAGGCCGCACGGGAGACGATCGCGCGGGAGTACGGCATGGACGCCGTGCTCGAGCGGCTGCTCGAGGCCTACCAGGACTGAGCGCCGCGCAGGATCACGTACCGCGGACCCCAAGATGATTCTCGGTTCCCACGGTGCGTTTCGGTGCACGGTCCACGCGGGGCCCCGCAGCGCGACGCGCGGGCCCCTACAAGCCGTAGGTACCGTCCCCCGAGCAGGGGACACGGGAGTGGCCGAACGGCCAGTCCGAGCTGTCCATCGGCCATCGGAAGTCTGGCCGATGGACAGTATCCGCGGGGTGTGTACTCTCCGTACGGTGGTTGCTGCCGGGTTCGAGAACGGACGGAGCACACAGATTCCGCACGGACCGGCCCGGCACTGCACAGTCACGATCACTACTCAGTCACGATCGCTGCTCGCTCACGCGCACTGCAAGAGCAACGAGACAAGGACGTACACCGTGGATATCGCCACTTCCGCCACCCAGTCCCTGGGCAGCGTGGCCGGCATCGAGCTGGACTTCCTCACGGCCTTCGGGATCGCGGGCTGACGGGTTCACCCTGTGAGCCTGCTCGTCATGCATGGGCGGGGGGACGCTCCACCGCCCGGCTCCAAGTACCCCACCCGCGGTGGGGGCCTTGGGCCGTTCGAAACCGCCCCGGGGACAACACCCCCTCCCCCCCCTGTCCCGGGGCGGTTCCGAACGGTGTGCCCGGATACCTGGCATGGCCGACGCGGGAGGAAACGCCGCAGACCCACCCCTTAGGATGGACGGGTGAAGGCCTTACTCCTTGAGAACATTCATTCCGACGCCGTGGACGCGCTGCGAAGCCGCGGCTTCGAGGTCGAGACCCGCAAGGGCGCCCTGGATCCCCAGGAGCTGCTCACCGCACTGGACGGCGTGGACCTGCTGGGCATCCGTTCCAAGACGCAGGTGACGCGCGAGGTCCTGGAGGCCCACCCGCAGCTGCAGGCGGTGGGGGCGTTCTGCATCGGGACCAACCAGATCGACCTCACCGCGGCCACGGACACCGCCACCGCGGTCTTCAACGCACCGTTCTCCAACACCCGCTCCGTGGTCGAGCTCGCGCTCGGCGAGATCATCGCCCTGGCCCGCCACCTCACGGACAAGAACGCGGCCATGCACCAGGGCGTGTGGGACAAGTCCGCCAAGGGCTCCCACGAGGTCCGCGGCCGCACCCTGGGCATCGTGGGCTACGGCAACATCGGCAAGCAGCTCTCCGTGGTGGCCGAGGCCTTCGGCATGGACGTCTACTACTACGACGTCGTGGACCGCCTGGCCATGGGCAACGCCACCAAGTGCGACTCGCTTGAGCAGCTGCTGGGCACCGTGGAGACCGTGACCCTGCACGTGGACGGCCGCGAGAGCAACACCAACATGTTCGGCCGCGAGCAGTTCCGCCAGATGCGTCCCCGTTCCATCTTCCTGAACCTCTCCCGCGGCCACGTGGTGGACATCGCGGCCCTGCACGAGGCCCTGGTCTCCGGGCACCTGGCCGGCGCCGGCCTGGACGTCTACCCCTCCGAGCCGAAGGCCGCGGGCGAGCCCTTCGAGTCTCCGCTGCAGGGGCTGCCCAACGTGATCCTCACCCCGCACGTGGGCGGTTCCACGGCGGAGGCGCAGGAGAACATCGGCGAGTTCGTCTCCGGGAAGCTCATCGACTACTGCCGCTACGGCACCACGAGCCTGTCCGTGAACTTCCCGGAGGTGCAGCTGGACCCGTTCATCCACGGCACCCGCCTGCTGCACATCCACAGCAACGTCCCCGGCGTGCTGGCCCGCGTGAACTCCACGCTGGGTGAGCACGGGATCAACGTGGACCGCCAGCAGCTCGTGACCAAGGGCCAGATGGGCTACATGGTCACGGACTGCGCCAACGGCGCCACGGACGAGGTCGTGGCGGCCATCAAGGCCCTGCCCGAGACCATCCGGGTGGCCACCGTCTCCTGACGCCCACCCACGACAGCTCGGGGCGCTCGACCGCCCCGCACCGACGGCCCGCTCCCCACGGAGTGGGCCGTCGGCCTTCCCGGTCTCCGGCGGGGCCGTCACATACCGCTGCCCCGGCCTGCCGCCCCCGGGTCCACGCCACCCCTCCCCTACGCTGGAGGCATCACCCTGCCCCCACAACGATGTGGAGACGCACCATGAGCCACCCCGCCGTACCCGGAGCACACCTCAGAAGCCTCGATCCCGATCCCCACCGCGGCGAGGAGATCGAGTTCCGCTCACCCGGTGAGCGCGCCCCCGAGGAGAAGGCCCACACGCGCCACGTGCGTCTGGCGGGCTTCCTGGGCGGGCTGGTCCTCGGGATCCTGATCTACGCGCTCATGCCGGGGGACGTCCCCCACGCCGCGAAGCTCACCGCCGCCACCGCCGTGCTGATGGGCGTGTGGTGGATGACCGAGGCCCTTCCGCTGCCAGCCACCGCGCTGCTGCCCCTCGTGGTCTTCCCCACCCTGGGCACGGACGTCACCTTCGACAAGGTGGGCGCCTCCTACGGCAACAACATCATCTTCCTGTTCATGGGAGGGTTCCTGCTGGCCCTCGCCATGCAGCGGTGGAACCTGCACCGGCGCATCGCCCTGCTCACGGTCAAGGTCATGGGCACCCGGCCCACCCAGATGGTCGCGGGGTTCATGGTGGCCACGGGCTTCCTGTCCATGTGGGTCTCGAACACCGCCACCGCCGTCATGATGCTTCCCATCGGCGTGTCCGTCCTGCTGCTCGTGACGAAGATCGGGGCGGAGGCCACCGCGCACGACGCCGCGGCGGGCAGCCCCGCGGGCGGTTCCGTCGAGGGTTCCACCCCCGGTCCCACGTCCGGCGCCACGGCGGGTTCCGGTGACGGCGCCGTGGGCAGCGCCGACGACGCCCCCGCGACCGCCGTGGCGGACGCGGACCCCGAGTCGGCCGAGGTCAAGGACGAGATCATCAAGTCCAACTTCGGCACGGCGCTGATGCTCGGCATCGCGTACGCCGCGTCGATCGGCTCACTGGGAACGATCATCGGCACCCCGCCGAATACCCTGATGGCCGGCTACCTCTCGGACGCGCACGGCATCACGATCGGCTTCGGCCAGTGGATGCTCGTGGGGGTGCCCCTGGCCGTGGTGCTGCTTGCCGTGTGCTGGTTCCTGCTGACCAAGGTGCTGTTCAAGCCGGAGATCAGTGAGATCCCCGGTGGCAAGGAACTGATCCAGGAGGAGCTGCACAAGCTCGGGCCCATGTCCTCCGGCGAGAAGCGAGTGCTCGTGCTCTTCGTGCTCGCGGCGCTGGCCTGGATCTTCGTGCCGGTGCTCTTCGACGACCCGCTGATCTCGGACGCGGGGATCGCCGTGGCCGCGGGCCTGCTGCTGTTCCTGTGCCCCGCCGGTGCCGCGCGCGGCGTGCGCCTGCTGGACTGGGACTCCGCAGTGAAGCTGCCGTGGGGCGTGCTGCTGCTCTTCGGCGGCGGGCTGGCCCTGTCCGCGCAGTTCTCGTCCTCGGGACTCACCGAGTGGATCGGGGAGCGCGCCGCGGGCCTCGGCGGACTGCCCACCGTGCTGCTGGTGCTCCTGATGGCCGGCGGCATCCTGCTGCTCACCGAGCTGACCTCCAACACGGCCACCGCGGCGACGTTCCTGCCCGTCGCCGGCGGCGTGGCCATGGGCATCGGCGTGGACCCGATGTTCCTGGCGATCCCCGTGGCGCTCGCGGCCACGTGCGCGTTCATGCTCCCGGTGGCCACCCCGCCGAACGCCATCGCGTTCGGCTCCGGGTACGTGACCGTGGGCCAGATGATCCGCGGCGGCGTGTGGCTCAACCTCGCGGCGCTCGTCCTGATCACGATCACGACCATGACCCTGGCCGTGTGGGTCTTCGGACTCGCCTACTGACGTCTCCTGACGACCCGGGCGACGACGGCGCGGGGCGACGACGGCGACGGCGCGGGCCCACCTGGGTGCCGCGCCGTCGTCGTCCGGCAGCGCGGAAACCCGGGGCGGCGCAGAAGTCCGGACAGTTCAGCAGCCCGAGCAGTGAGAAGCCCCGGGCACCACCGCACGGTGTGCGGGGCGCCCGGGGCCTCTGCCCGGGTGAGGCGGGGTCAGTTCTTCTTGGCGGACTTGCCCGACCTGCCGGCCGCGGCCTTCTTCGCGGCCTTGGCGGCGGCCTTCTCCGTGCGCGCGGAGCTGTTCTCCAGCACACCGGAGTCGTTCTCGATGTGCGAGCGCATGAACCACTGGAACAGCTCGAGACCGCGCACCTGGGCGATCAGCATGTCCTCGGTGATGGGATCCACGTCCCCCACCTCCGCCAGGGCGGCACGGTGGTCCTGGATCACGCCGTCGTAGACGAGGTCGAGGGCCGCGAGGTGCTCCACCCCGGAGGCACGCATGACGGTGTAGTCGTCCCACGTGCGCTCGGCCACGATGGTGCCGGGCAGACCGTTGGGCGAGACGCCCATGGTGGCCATGCGCTCGGCCACCTCGTCCACGTAGCCGCGGACCTCGTCGATCTGGGGGTCGAGCATCTCGTGCACCGAGATGAAGTTGGGACCCACCACGTTCCAGTGGGCGTGCTTGAGGGTGAGCTGCAGATCGTTGAGCGCGTTCAGGCGCTGCTGCAGGACATCGGCCACCGCGTGGCCCTGCTCGGTGGTGAGACCGGGGACCGTGTAGGTGGCGTTCTTGCTGGACTTCTTGGCCATGACAACCTCCTCGTCGGGGCCGGGCGCGGCCGGAGCGGCGCGCCCCTCACCCCTTATTTTGATGTATTCATAATAACACCGCTGCCCGTTCTCCACCAGGGGTGGCTCGGCGCCTCGCTCTCACCCGCACCCCTGCCACCCGTCGGATTGGTGATCCAGCTCACGAGCTCTAGGGTGGAGGAAATACCTGAGACTTGGAGTATCGGATGACGTCCTACCCCCACCTGCTGGCGCCCCTGCGCGTGGGCTCGCTGACCCTGCCGCACCGCGTGATCATGGGCTCCATGCACACGGGCCTCGAGGAGGCGCCGGGCGGTGAGCACGAGCTCGCGCGCTTCTACGTGGAGCGCGTGCGCGGCGGCGCCGGGCTGATCGTCACCGGCGGCATCTCCCCCAACGAGGAGGGGGCGGCCCGCCAGGACGGTGCCCACCTGAGCCGCGAGGACCAGCTGCCCCCGCACCGCACGGTCACGGACGCCGTCCACGCGGAGGGCGGGCTGATCGCCCTGCAGCTGATGCACAGCGGCAGGTACGCCATGCACGCGGACGCCGTGGCGCCGTCGCCCCTGCGCGCACCGATCAACAAGGTGACCCCGCGGGAGCTGAGCACCGAGGAGGTCGAGCGCACCGTCGAGGACTTCGCCCGCGCCGCAGCCCTTGCCCAGCAGGCCGGCTACGACGGCGTGGAGATCATGGGCTCGGAGGGGTACCTGATCAACGAGTTCCTGGTGGCCCACACCAACCAGCGCACGGACCGCTACGGGGGCTCGGACGCCGCCAGACGACGCTTCGCAGTGGAGGTCGTGCGCCGCGTGCGCGAGGCCACGGGTCCGGACTTCCTGGTGATGTACCGGCTCTCCGCCCTGGACCTGGTCCCGGACGCGCAGGAGTTCGAGCAGGTCCTCGCGCTGGGCCGCGAGGTGGAGGAGGCTGGCGCCTCGATCATCAACACGGGGATCGGCTGGCACGAGGCGCGCATCCCCACCATCGCCACGAACGTCCCGCCCGCCGCGTTCACGTGGGTCAGCCGCGCCCTGCGCGAGAACCTCTCCGTGCCCATCGCGGCCGTCAACCGCATGAACACCCCGGAGATCGGCGAGGACGTGATTGCGCGCGGGGACGCGGACCTCGTGTGCATGGCCCGCCCGTTCCTCGCGGACCCCGCGTTCGTGGCCAAGGCCCGCGCGGAGCGCCCCGCGGAGATCAACACGTGCATCGCGTGCAACCAGGCCTGCCTGGACCACACCTTCTCCGGCAAGCGGATGTCCTGCCTGGTCAACCCGCGGGCTATGCGGGAGGGCGAGCTCGTGCTCGGTCCCACGCGCACCGCGGAGCGGATCGCCGTGGTGGGCGCGGGCCCCGCGGGGATGGCGTTCGCGGAGGCCGCGGCCGCCCGCGGGCACCGCGTCACCCTGTTCGAGGAGCAGCCCGAGATCGGAGGCCAGTTCCAGCTCGCCCGCCGGATCCCCGGCAAGGCGGACTACGGCCACACCATCCGCTATTTCGGCACCCGCCTGGCCGAGCTGGGCGTCACCGTCCGCACCGGTCACTCCGCCACCCCGCGGGACCTCGCGGACGCGGACCGCGTGGTGCTGGCCACGGGCGTCACGCCGCGCATCCCCGGGATCTCCGGGGAGGACGGCCCCACGGTGCTCGGCTACAAGGACGTCCTGGAGGGCGCGCCCGTGGGCGAGCGCGTGGCGGTCATCGGCGGCGGCGGGATCGGCTTCGACGTCGCCCACTTTCTCACGCACGACCCGGACGCGGACTTCTACCGCGAGTGGGGCGTGGACCGCACGCTCGAGGCCCGCGGCGGGCTGCTGCACCCGGAGCCGACCGCGCCGCTGCGCCGCGTCACGGTGCTGCAGCGCAGCGAGGGCAAGCCGGGGGCCCGCCTGGGCACCACCACGGGGTGGATCCACCGCGCGGAGCTGCGCATGGCGGGCGTGGACTTCGTGACCGGCGTGGAGTACCAGCGCATCGACGAGGACGGCGTGCACGTGCTGGTCCCGGACACCGCCACGCTGGAGGACAACGCGGCCGGTGGCGGCGCCGGACCCGCACCGGACCGCCAGGCCCGTGCGGGGGACCTCGGCGCAGGACGCCCTGGCGCCGGGGGTCCAGGCGCGGGCACCGCGGTGGCGCAGGCCCCGGGGAAGGTCGAGCTGCTCGTGCCGGCGGACACCGTGGTGCTGTGCGCGGGGCAGGAGTCCCGCGCCGAGCTCGCGGAGCAGCTGACGGGCGCGCGCCCGGTCCACGTGATCGGCGGCGCCCACGTGGCCTCCGAGCTGGACGCCAAGCGCGCGATCAAGGAGGCCGTGGAGCTCGCCGCCAGCCTGCCGTGAGCGGGGAGGGGGCGACGACGCCGCGCCCGGCGTGGCGGCTCCCGATCGCACCGCGCGCGGGCCGTCACCGCCGCGGACCACGGACCTGTCACCGCTCGCACAGTCTCTGCGGCTACTATTCTGAGGACTGCTGACGACCGTGTGCCACACCGCCCCCCTGCGGTTGCACTGAACGCACCGCCACTGGCTGGCCGAGAAAGGAGGCGGGATGGGTTTCTGGACCGGACTGGAGAACGGGATCGAGAAAGCGGTCCGCACCGCCTTCACCGCCGGCTCCCGCAAGCGGGTCGAGGCCGTGGAGATCGCGAGCGCGCTGCGCCGCGAGCTGGACCAGGAGTCCTTCACGGTGAGCGGCGGGCGCACCATGGCCCCCAACGTGTTCACGGTGGAGTTCTCGGACGACGACTTCCCCCGAGCCCAGGAGTGGGGCGTGCAGCTCGCGGAGGAGCTGTGCGACGTCGTCATCCGCCACGCCCGCTCCCAGGCCTACACGCTGCAGGGCGCGGTGCGCGTGAGCTTCACCCGCAACTCGGAGCTCGAGGCGGGGAACTTCGACGTCGTCCCCTCGTTCGAGCGCACGAGCACGCCCCAGGCCCCAGCCAACGCCGGGACCTCCGCGCGCGCACCCCAGCCTCCGGCACCCGCACCGCACGCGCCGGCCCGCACCACGCGGGACGGCCGCACCACGACCTCCGCCTCCGGGTACGCCTCTGCCGGGCCCGCCGACCACGAGGCCCCGGCGCCCGCCCTGCGGCAGGTGCCGGTGATCGAGGTGGGCTCCGAACGGTTCTCCCTCAACGCGGACAGCGTGAGCGTGGGCCGCTCCTCGCAGGCGGACATCACCGTGGAGGACACCGGGGTCTCCCGCAAACACCTCGAGATCCGCCGCCAGGGGAGCAACTTCCTGGCTGTGGACCTCGGATCCACCAATGGCTCCTACGTGGACGGCCAGAAGATCCAGGGACGGGCCCAGCTCGTGGACGGTTCCGTGATCACCATGGGACGCACCAGGCTGGTCTTCCGGCTGCTGGTGCCGAAGGAGGGGCGCTGACGTGTCCGAACTGACCGTGACCCTGCTGCGCTACGGCTTCCTCGCGCTGCTGTGGGTCTTCATCGCGGCCGTGGTGTTCTCACAGGCCCGTGACCTGACCGTCAACGGCCGTGCGCGCGCCGCCGCCCGTGCCGGCAGCGCCCGCGCCGCCGAGCCCCCGCGGCAGGAGCGCAGGGCGCCCGAGCCCGCGCCGGAGCCCCGCACCCCCGCACCCACCACCGGCGGCACGCGCCACCGGCCCCAGCAGCTCGTCGTCGTCGAGGGCCCGCTGGCCGGCAGCAGCTACCAGCTCGGCTCCGCCCCGGTGATGCTGGGCCGCTCGCCCGAGGCCACCGTGCCCCTGGAGGACGACTACGCCTCCGGGCGCCACGCCCGGCTGTTCCCGCAGGGCTCCCGCTGGTTCCTGGAGGACCTGGGCTCCACCAACGGCACCTTCCTGCGCGACCAGAAGCTCTCCCGCGCCGCCGCCGTGGACCCCGGCATGCAGTTCCGCGTGGGACGAACCGTGATGGAACTGAGGCCGTAGCCCATGCCCATCGCCTTCCGCTACGCGGCGCGCTCCGACGTGGGCCGCATCCGCTCCAAGAACGACGACTCCGCCTACGCGGGGCGCTACCTGGCCGTCGTCGCCGACGGCATGGGCGGACACGTGGGCGGTGACGTGGCCTCCGCGTCCGCGGTCATCGACCTCACGCACCTGGACCACGCGGGCCACGACGGCGACGGCGCCACGGTCCTCGCGGACGAGATCCAGAACGCGAACCAGAACCTCGCGAAGCTCGTGCAGTCCAACCCCCGGCTCGGGGGAATGGGCACCACCGTCACCGCGCTGCTGATCGACGGGGACGAGATCTCCGTGGCGCACATCGGGGACTCCCGCGCGTACCGGCTCTCCGAGTCGGAGGGCTTCGAGCAGGTCACCACGGACCACACGTTCGTGCAGCGGCTCATCGACGAGGGGCGGCTGCGGCCGGAGGAGGCCGAGACCCACCCCCACAAGAACGTGCTCATGCGGGTGCTCGGGGACGTGGACGCCTCCCCCGAGCTCGAGGTGCGCACCGTGCGCCCCGCCGTGGGCGAGCGCTGGCTGCTGTGCTCGGACGGGCTCAACGCCGTCGTGAACGCGCAGACCATCGAGAACGTGATGCGCTCCACCGGGGACCTCAACCAGATCGTGAGCTCCCTCGTGGAGCTCACCCTGGACCGCGGCGCCCCGGACAACGTCACCGTGGTGGTCGTGCAGGTGGGCGAGATCCCGGACGGCCGGGAGGCCCACCCCATGACCGGTGAGGCCATGGGAGCCGTCCCGGACGAGTCCCGCACCTCGGACGAGCAGCTGCGCAGCGAGAGCGAGGTCGTCGAGGACTGGGACGGCCCCATGGACTCCCCCGTGGCCGGTGGCGGCCGCGACTACCGCGAACCCGGACGCGGCACCGCCCCGGGCGCACCCGGGGACGCGCGGTCCTCGGCGTCCGTGCTGCGCGGGGACCTCGCCGAGCGCCCCCACCTGCTGGTGGGCGCCGCGGCCAACGCCACCCAGACCGGCCGGATCCCCACGGTCTCCGACTCCGCGATCCAGCGCCGCGCGACCATGCTCTCCACGTCCACCCTGGACGTCACCGCGGACCCCGCCGAGGTGCGCAGCCTGCTGCGCCGCAGGGGTGAGGACCCCGGGCGGGGCTCCGGGCGGCGTCGTGCCCTGGTGGTCGCGGGTGTGCTCGTGCTGGCTGTCGCCCTGCTGCTGGGCGGCTGGGCCGCCCGCGCCTGGACCTCCTCGCAGTACTACGTGGGCGAGGAGCAGGGGAAGGTGGCCGTGTTCCAGGGCGTCTCGCAGTCCCTCGGGCCCATCTCGCTGAGCGAGCTGGACTCCACCACCGAGATCTCCGTGGACTCGCTCTCCCAGTACGCCCGGGAGCGCGTGCGCGCCACGATCCCCGCCGGCAGCCGTGAGGAGGCCGAGAAGATCGTGGCGGACCTGAAGACCTCCACCGGGCCCGGACCCCACCCCACGGGCCGGGTGACCGTCACGACCCCCACGCCGTCGGACTCCGGCAGCACCTCGCCGAGCCCCCGCGCCTCCTCGTCCACCACGGGAGGTGACGCCTCGTGAGCTCCCCCGCGACCACCACGAGCACCGCACCCGCCGGCTCCGAGCCCGCCGCGCGCCCCAGGCCCCGGCGGATCATCGAGCTGTTCCTGCTGCTGCTCGCCCTGTGCATCGGGGTGGGCGCGAACATCCTGGTGGACCCGGACCAGCTGCGGGAGGACCCCCGGCACATCGTCCTCAGCGGCGCCGTGCTCGCCGGGGGCGCCCTGCTGGTGCACGTGGTGCTGTGGATCCGCGCGCGCTACGCGGATCCCTACCTGTTGCCCATCGCCGTGGCCCTGAACGGGCTGGGCCTGGCGATGATCCACCGCATCGACCTCTCCACCGGCCAGAGCGCGGCGAACACCCAGGTGGTGTGGACCGCGGTGGCCATGGTGGCGTGCTGCGTGGTGCTCTGGTTCCTCAAGGACCACCGCCGGCTGCGCAACGTCACCTACATCATGCTGCTGCTCTCGGCGCTGCTCCTGCTGCTGCCGATGGTCCCGGGCCTCGGCGTGGAGATCAACGGCGCCCGGCTGTGGATCTCCGTGGCCGGACGCACGTTCCAGCCCGGTGAGATCGCCAAGATCACGCTGGCGATCTTCTTCGCCGGCTACCTCTCCACCAACCGGGACCTGATCCTGCTGGCCGGTCGGAAGATCGGCCCGGTGCGCCTGCCCCGCTTCCGGGATATCGCCCCCATGCTCGCGGCCTGGCTGATCGCCATCGGCGTGCTCGTGCTGCAGAAGGACATGGGCACGGCCATCATGTTCTTCGGCCTGTTCCTGGCCATGATCTACCTGGCCACCGGCCGTCTCGGCTGGATCGTGCTGGGCGTGGTCCTCATGGCCGTGGGCGGCTTCGCCGCCAGCAAGGTCTTCTCGCACGTGAGCCTGCGCCTGGACGCGTGGCTCGACGCCTTCAATCCCGAGGTCTACAACCGCTCCCCCGGTGGCTCCGCGCAGATCGTGCAGGGCCTGTTCGGTCTCGCCTCCGGCGGGCTCTTCGGCAAGGGGCTCGGCCAGGGCCGCCCGGACCTGGTCTCCTACTCCAACTCGGACATGATCATCACGGCGTTCGGGGAGGAGCTCGGGCTGATCGGCCTGGGCGCGATCCTCGTGCTGTTCCTGCTCTTCGCCACGCGCGGGCTGCGGGCGGCACTGGGCACCCGGGACGCGTTCGGCAAGCTGCTCGCAGCGGGCCTCTCCGCCCTGATGGTGCTCCAGCTGCTCGTGGTGATCGGCGGTGTCACGCGGCTGCTGCCGCTGACCGGTCTCACCACGCCGTTCATGTCCGCCGGTGGATCGTCGCTGCTGTCCAACTGGATCATCGTGGCCATCCTGCTCGCGATCTCCCACAGCGCGCGCCGGCCCGTGGTCACGGGTCCCGCCACGGACGAGGACCTCGCCTCGATCGAACGACGACGCCGCGCACGCGAGCAGCAGCGCGACGTCGCCGGCTCCTCCGCCCGCGCCTCGGGCGGCGCGCCGACCGAGGCGCGCACCGAGCCCACGCGCTCGGCCGCGCTGAGCTCCTCCGCGGGAGCGCACGTGGACACCGACGACGCCGCGGAGGCCGGTTCCGCGACCGAGGTCATGTCCCGGCTCGCGGACCGCTCCGGCTCCCCGGCGCAGGGCAGGCGCGGGGACGCGAAACGCGAGGCCACAGGCAGCCCCCACGCGGGGACCGGCACGAAGAAGAAGAATGCCCCGGTGCAGGACGACGACCAGCAGGAAGGAGGGACCCCGTGAACAAGGCGATCCGCAGGATGTGGCTCATGGTGGCGGCCATCGTCGTGGTGCTGCTGCTCGCGCTGACCTACGTGCAGTTCTTCGCGGCCGGCTCCCTCAAGGCCAACCCCTGGAACAACCGGACCCTGTACGAGCAGTTCGGCCAGGACCGCGGCTCGATCCTGGTGGGCGGCAAGGAGATCGCCACCTCGCAGCCGTCCGACGACGACTTCGAGCACCAGCGCGTCTACACCGACTCCCCCATGTACTCGAACCTCACCGGCTACTTCTCCCTGGTCTACGGGGCCACGGGCCTGGAGTCCGCCCTGGGCGACGAGCTCTCCGGCGCGTCCGACGACCAGTTCTACGACCGCGTGATGTCCCTGTTCTCCGGCGACCAGCCCAAGGGCGCGTCCGTGGAGCTGACCCTCGACCCGGACCTGCAGAAGATCGCCTACGACGCGCTGGAGGGTCACAACGGCTCCATCGTGGCCGTGGACCCCAAGACCGGCGAGATCAAGGCCATGGTCTCCCGCAAGAGCTACGACGCGAACTCGATGTCCTCGCACAACACGGACAAGGTGGTGGCCGCGTCCGACGAGCTGAACGCGGACCCGGACAAGCCCCTCGTGAACCGCGCGATCGGCGGGGACCTCTACGCCCCCGGCTCCACGTTCAAGCTCATCGACGCCGTCGCGGCCCTGGAGTCCGGGAAGTACACCACGGACTCCACGCTGGAGAACCCGAGCGAGCTGCCGCTGCCGGACACCACCGTGACCCTGCCGAACTACCGGCAGGGCGGGTGCGCGGCGCGCACGCAGGTGAACCTGCAGTTCGCCCTGGAGCAGTCCTGCAACACACCCTTCGCCTCCATCGCGATGGACCTGGGCCAGGACAAGATCCGGCAGACCGCCCAGAACTTCGGCTACGGCCAGGACCTGGACATCCCCCTGCAGGTGACCCCGTCGGTCTTCCCGGAGGAGATGAACCAGTCGCAGCTGGCGCTGTCCTCGATCGGGCAGTACGACGTCCGGACCACCCCGCTGCAGGTCGCCATGACCTCCGCGGCCATCGCGAACGGCGGAGTGATGATGAAGCCCAGCCTGGTCAAGACCGTCCGCTCCTCGGACCTCTCCGTGATCGACGAGTTCAAGTCGGAGCAGCTGCGGCGCTCCACGGACACCGAGACGGCCAAGACGGTCACGGACCTGATGACCTCGGTGGTGGACAACGGCATCGCCTCCGGCGCCAAGGTCGACGGCGTCAAGGTGGCCGGCAAGACCGGCACGGCGGAGATCGGCAAGGACGGATTGAACGATTCGTGGTTCACTGGATTCGCACCCGCCGATGACCCCCAGTTGGCGGTGTCCGTGGTGGTCGAGGACGTGGACGTCACCACGGGCTCGGCCCTGACCAGCCCCAGCGCACGGCAACTCTTCGAGGCGGTGTTGAACAAGTGAGACCATCGTCGAACACCATTCTGGGCGGTCGCTACGCGCTCACGGAACGTATTGCCATCGGTGGCATGGGCGAGGTGTGGAAGGCCAAGGACCAGGTCCTGGGCCGCATCGTCGCGGTGAAGATCCTCAAGGACGAGTACAACGGGGATCCCACGTTCCTGCAGCGCTTCCGCGCGGAGGCCCGGCACACCGCACTGCTCAACCACCCCGGCGTGGCCAACGTCTTCGACTACGGCGAGGACGAGGGCTCGGCCTTCCTGGTCATGGAGCTCGTGCCGGGTGAGCCGCTGTCGAACATCATCGACCGGCAGAAGACGCTGGACCCGGACACGGTGCTCAACTACATCGGGCAGACGGCGCGCGCCCTGGCCGCCGCGCACGCCCAGGGTCTCGTGCACCGGGACGTGAAGCCCGGCAACCTGATCATCACCCCGGACAACCGGGTCAAGGTCACGGACTTCGGCATCGCCCGCCTCGCGGACCAGGTGCCGCTCACGGCCACGGGGCAGGTCATGGGCACCGCCCAGTACCTTGCGCCGGAGCAGGCCACGGGCCAGACCGCCACGGGCTCCTCGGACATCTACTCCCTCGGGATCATCGGCTACGAGCTGCTCGCGGGCCGTCGTCCCTTCACCGGGGAGTCGCAGATCGCGATCGCTCTGGCGCAGGTCAACGACAACCCGCCGCCGCTGCCGGACTCGGTGCCGGAGCCGGTGCGCGCGCTCATCATGTCGATGCTCGCGAAGGACCCGGAGGACCGGCCGGAGAACGCCGGCAAGCTCGCCAACGCCGTGGACGCGCTGCGCCGCGGGGACATGAAGTCCGCCGTGGCCATGGTCCCGGGCATGGCGCCGCTGCTCTCGGAGAAGTACACGCAGGACGACCAGCCCACGGAGGCGATCGCCCCCGTCACGGGTCCCCGCACGCGGGCCATGGACGGCACGGCCGCCTCCCCCGCGGCGATCGGCACGGGGTCCGCCGCCGCGGCGGACCGCCCGGACCCCAGGTACAGCGCGCACCCCTCCACGGCCCAGTTCGACGCCGTGGACCACTCCGCGGGCGGGTCCCGCAAGGCCGAGAAGTCGGGCAAGCGCTCCGTCTGGGCCTGGTTCCTGCCGCTGCTGATCCTGCTCGTGGTGCTCGCCGTGGCGGGTGTCTGGTTCCTCACCGGCCGGGACTCCTCGGACTCCCCCGAGCCGGGAACCGTGACGTCCTCCACCGTGAGCCCCACGGACGCCAACACCGTCACGCTGCCCGCCAACATCGTGGGCCGGGACGCCCAGAGCGTCTCGGACGAGATCGTCGCGCTCGGCGTGAACGTGGACAAGCGCCTGCAGCAGGGCACCGGCAAGGCCGAGAACACCGTGGTCTCCTCGGACCCCGAGGGCGGCTCCAAGGTGGAGGTCGGTTCCACGGTGGTGCTCTACGTGGCCTGGACCCCGTCCTCGAGCGCCACGCAGGACTCCGGTGCCGGCACCGGACGCTCCGGCGAGGCCACCACGCCCGCGCGTGAGGAGACCGCCGCGCCCGCGGCTCCCACCCAGCCCGCGAACGGCGGCGCCACCCAGGGCGGGGTTGACGACGGCGGTGCGGCCACGAACGGCGCGGCGGACCCCGCCGAGGGCGGTTCCGGTGCGCAGGCCCAGGACCCCGGCACGAGCACCGGCAACGACTCCTCCGGCCAGGACACGTCCGGGCAGGGCTCGAACGGCGACGCCGTGGCGGTACCCGCCACTGCGGGCGGTCCGGGCACCGGTACGGACGGGTAGCGGGCATGGGGGCGTCTTCGATTCCTGATCTGATCAACGACCGCTACCAGGTGGGCGAGGTCATCGGCCGGGGCGGCATGGCCACCGTGCACCTGGGCCAGGACGTCCGGCTCGGGCGCCGCGTGGCGATCAAGATCCTGCGACCGGAGCTCGCCGCGGACGAGACGTTCCACGAGCGCTTCCAGCGCGAGGCCCACGCGGTGGCGTCCCTGAACCACCACTCGATCGTCGCCATCTACGACACCGGCGAGATCACACCCCAGGGCCCGGACGGCGTCCTGCGGCCCTACATCGTGATGGAGTACGTCCCCGGCCAGACCCTGCGGGAGCTCATCCACGGCGGCGGGGTCACCCCCGAGCAGGCCGTCGAGTACATGCTCGGCATCATGGACGCGCTGTCCTTCAGCCACCGCGCCGGGATCGTGCACCGGGACATCAAGCCCGCCAACGTGAAGGTCACCCCGGACGGCGGCGTCAAGGTCATGGACTTCGGGATCGCGCGCGCCGTGGAGGACACGCAGGCCGCGCTCACGCAGTCCCAGGCGGTGCTCGGCACCGCGCAGTACCTCTCCCCGGAGCAGGCCCGCGGTGCCGCCGTGGATCCCCGCTCCGACCTCTACTCCGCCGCGTGCGTGATGTTCGAGATGCTCACCGGGCGCGCGCCGTTCGTGGGCGAGTCCTCCGTGGCGATCGCCGCGCAGCACGTGCGGGACGCTCCCCCGGCGCCGTCGGCACTGAATCCCCAGCTGCCGCCCGCCGTGGACCGCTTCATGGAGCGCGCGCTCGCGAAGAACCCCGAGGACCGTTTCGCGGACGCCGGGGAGATGCGACGCGCCCTGCGCGACCTCGGTGCGGCGCTGCCCGGGGACCTCGGGGCCACCCAGCCCATCGACACCGCCCTGGCGGGGGACTCCAGCACCAAGACCCTGCCCGCGGTGGGGGCCGGTGCACCCGCCGCGGCGGTGACCGCGGCAGGGCGCAGCGAGGACACCGAACCCTCGGGCCCCACGCCCGCCCAGCACGGGGACCTCGATCCGGACGACGCCACGGACCCGGGGCCCGGGGCCGCCCACTCCTCCGCTGCGGCGCCCCGCGAGCGGCGGGCCTGGCTGCTGCCCGTCCTCCTCCTGCTGCTGCTCGCCCTGCTGGGCGTCGGCACGGTCATGGGGGTGCAGTGGTGGCAGTCCCAGCAGGCCGAGCAGGTGACGCGCGTAAGCGTCCCCCAGGTGGTGGGGATGGACAGCACCACCGCGGAGAACACCCTGCGCGACGCCGGGCTGAACCCCGTGTTCACCACCAAGCACGACAGCAGCGTGCCGGACAAGCACGTCATCAGCATGGACCCCACGGCCGGGACAGAGGTGGACGAGGGCTCGAGCGTGGCCGTGGTGGTCTCGGACGGGCCCGAGAACGTGGACGTCCCCGGGGACCTCGTGGGCCAGTCGCTGGACTACGCCCGTCAGGCGCTGCAGAAGGCCGGGCTGGGCGTGGGCGAGGTGACCACCGTGAACAGCGCCACCGTGGCGGAGAACGTGGTGATCTCCAGCGATCCCACTCCGGGCACCTCCGTGGCGCACGGCAGCGCTGTGAAGCTGCAGGTCTCCTCCGGGAAGGTCACCGTCCCGGACGTCGTGGGCATGACCCGCGCGGAGGCGGAGCAGGCGCTGCGCGCGCTGGACGTCCGGCTGGGCTCGGACGTGAAGATCGAGGAGACGCAGGACGCCGAGACCGGCACGGTGCTCGCGCAGTCCGCGCCCGCCGGCTCGTCCGTGAGCCAGGGCTCCACGATCACGCTGACTGTGGCGCGCAGAACCACGCCCTCCCCCACCCCCACGCAGGAGGAGACCGCGGAGCCCACGCCCACTGAGGAGGAGACGACGGCGCCCACGGCCCAACACACCCAGAGCCACGCCACACCACGGCCCACGGCGTCACGCGGGGGCCGTGGCAACGGCTGAGCGGATGAGCGAACGCCCCGGACACTCGATGGTGTCCGGGGCGTTCGTCGTTGGTGGTGCGTTCACGGTTCGAGGGGCTCGCAGGTCGGCGCGTCTGGGATCTCCGAACGGCGGCGGTCCGCCGCCTCCGCAAGGTTCGCGCGCGGCGTCGTCGTGGTGTGCCGCGAGGGGCGAAGGAGTCCGCTCAGGCGGTCATGAGCGGGGAGAGCCCCGCCGCCGCGGCCGCCGCACCGTGCTGGCCCACGCTTTCGAGCCAGTTGCCGAGCATGAGGTAACCACCCTCGGTGAGGACGGACTCGGGGTGGAACTGGACCCCGTGCAGCGGTGCGCTGCGGTGCTTGAGTCCCATGACCGCGCGGCCGTCGTCGGTGGTGGCGGTGACCTCCAGGCAGTCCGGGACGGTGTCCGCTTCCACGGCCAGGGAGTGGTACCGGGTGGCGGTGAACGGGGAGGGCACGCCGGGGAACACGCTGTCCTCGTTGTGGACCAGGCGGGAGGTCTTGCCGTGCATCAGCTGCTGGGCGTGACCCACGCGGGCGCCGTAGACCTCGCCGAGGGCCTGGTGGCCCAGGCACACCCCGAGCAAGGGCTTCTGGTTCACCTCGGCCCAGCGGATCAGGTCCGAGCACACGCCGGCGTCCGCCGGGGCACCGGGGCCCGGAGAGAGCAGCACGCCCTGGTGCTCACCGGCCAAGGCGGTGGCGGCGGAGACGTCGAGGTCGTCGTTGCGGACCACGGTGGTCTGGGCGCCCAGCTGCTGGAGATAGCCCACCAGGGTGTAGACAAAGCTGTCGTAGTTGTCCACCACGAGAATCTTCACGGACACTCAAGAACTCCTGCGCGTTCACCAATTGACAGAACGTGCGCAAGTCTACGCCCGAGGCGGCCGATAGACTGAACGCCGATCTCACACCGGGCCCCGCACCGCGCCGGGCGGATGAGGTGCCTCGGGCCGCAGCGGCCCACCCGCGCTCCGCCCCGGCCGGCCCCTCACCGGGAGCCCACCCATCAGGAGGAATGAACAGCATTGGCCCAGTCCCAGAAGCGCTTCCGCCGCTCCCGCAAGGATGACGACGACGCCCAGCAGTTCGTCCTGACCGATCGGGACCGCGAGCTCGCGGCCCTCGCCGCCGAGATCCTCCCCCGTAACAGCGCGGCGGCCTCCTTCGAACGGCACGCGGCGCGCAATGCCGGCTCCACGTCCGTCTCCGCCAAGGACGCGGTCACGGACCACGAGCTGGTCGACGACGACGCCCCCGCTGCCCGCGCGCACGGCACTTCGGAGAAGGCGGCGGGCAAGAGCACGGGCACCGCCACGGCAGGCACCGATGCGGACGCAGCCACCGGAGCCGAGGGCGATGCCGCGTCCGCCGGGGGCGCAAAGTCCGCGGGCCGCAAGAAGCGCGCCGGGAACAACCCCCGCAAGGGCGCGAGCAGGGTCGGTGCGACGGCGCGGACGGACGCCGCGGCGTCCGCTGCCGCTGAGGGCTCGAGGAGCGAGAGGGCCACGGGCGCGGCCGCCAAGAGTACGGAGACTGCCGAGGAGACGCCGGCCGAGCTCAAGGCCCGCCGCAAGCGCGAACTGGCCGCGAAGCGCCGCGAGGAGAAGGCGGCCAAGGCCGAGGAGCGCGAGCGCCGCGCTGTCGACTACCAGCCCACGCCCACGTGGTACAAGGTCATCATGGTGGGGCTGATGATCGTGGCCCTGCTGTGGATCATCTCCTACTACCTCTTCCAGGGCCTGATCCCCATTCCCGGGATCGGCGTCTGGAACCTCGTGATCGGGCTCGGGTTCATGCTCACCGGCCTGATCATGACCACCCGCTGGCGATGACCCCGGCCCCGGTCAGCCATCCCGCCCGCCAGGCCCGTCAGGAGTGCCCGTGAACATCCCGTCCAACCCGCCGCAGGAGGGCGACTCGCGCCACGTCGCCGATCAGACAGCGAGTGACCTCAACACCGAGGCGGATCGCCACCCGACCCGTCATCACGTCAACCCCGCGCGCATGGAGGTGCGGGTGCGCCGCATTGCGCTGATCGGGCTCATCCTGGTGCCGGTCGTCTACTTCGTGGTGCAGTCCCTGCGCTGACGGCAGCCCCGAGAGCGGGCAGCGTGCGCACAGAACGCGCCCCTCAGGACTGTGTCCTGAGGGGCGCGTTCAGTGCTGTCCGGAGTCAGTGGCTCACTGCGTCCAGCTCTGGCTCAGTTGCAGCCGAGCTCAGTTGGAGCTGGACTCGGGAGCGGTGAACTCCACGTCCAGGGTGATGTTCACCTTGTCCGAGACCATGACCCCGCCGGTCTCGAGGGCGGCGTTCCAGGTCACGTTGAACTCCTTGCGGGAGATCGAGGTGGAGGCGCTGAAACCGGCGCGGGTAGCGCCGAACGGGTCCACGGCCACGCCGTTGAACTCGACGGCCAGGTCCACGTCCTTGGTCACGTCGCGCAGGGTCAGCTGGCCCTTGACGGTGCCCTCGTCGCCGTTGAGCTCCACGCCCGTGATCTTGTAGGTCATCTGCGGGTAGTTCTCGACGTCGAAGAACTCGGCGCTGCGCACGTGGTTGTCACGGCCCTCGTTCTTGGTGTCCACGGAGTTGGTCTGGATGGTGACGAGGCCGGTGTTGTTGGCGGAGTCATCGGTGACGTTCAGCTCGCCGGAAACGTCGCTGAAGACGCCGCGGACCTTGGAGATGCCCGCGTGGCGGACGGAGAAGCCCACCTCCGTGTGAGCCGGGTCCAGGGTCCAGGTGCCGGGGGTCATGCCTTCGAGGGTGCTCATGTCGTACTCCTTCGGGTTGGCGGCTCTTCACGAACGAGGGTGTAGCGCGGGTCTGAACCCTCCGGCTTCGAGCAGCGACCGAGCGATGTAGTGGGTGAGGTTGCGGAAGCCGAGGGCGGAGCCGCGGAGGTGTTCGAGTCGCCCGTTGATGGCCTCGGTCGGGCCGTTGCTGGTGCCGGGGCGGTCGAAGAACGCGAGGATGTCGCCCGCCCGCTGCTTCATGGTCCGGCCGAGCTTGCGGACCTCGACGAGCGCCGCGGGAACGCCGCTGCTGATCGCAGCGATCACCTCCTGCATCATCGCCTTGGCCTTCTTCTTGTCGGACTCCCGGTAGGCGGCGACGATGCGCTGGTAGATGCCCCAAGTCGCTTCGACCTCGACGTGCTCCTCACTCGCGAACACCGCGTCCAGTCGAACGCGCTGCCGGTCGGTGAGCAGGTCCGCGCCGGTGTGCAGGGTGCGGCGGGCCTTGTAGAGCGGGTCGTTCTTCATCCCGCGGCGCCCGAACAGGTCTTGCTGGACGCGCCTGCGGCACTGGTCCAACGCGTCGCCGGCGAGGCGGACCACGTGGAACGGGTCCATGACCGGGACGGCGTCGGGGAGTTCTTCGGCGGCGGCGGTCTTGAAGCCTGCGAACCCGTCCATCGCGACGACTTCGATCTGCTTGCTCCACTCGGTCGGCCGCGCCGCGAGCCACTGCTTGAACACCGCCTTCGAGCGTCCCTCGACCATGTCCAGCAGCCTCGCCGGCCCGGTCTTGTTCCTCGCGGGCGTGAGGTCGATGATCACGGTGACGTACTTGTCGCCCAGCCTCGTGTGTCGCCAGACGTGCTCGTCGACACCGATCGTGGTGACCCCGTCGAACCGGGCGGGGTCGTCGATCAGGCGCCGCTTGCCTTCCGCGAGGACGGCGGCGTTCGCGGCACTCCAGGACACCCCGAGACCTGCGGCGACGCGGGTGACGGTGAGGTGGTCGATGACGATGCCCCGCAGCGCCCACTCCACGCCGCCGCGGGAGATCTTCGCACGCGGCGCCGCTGCCCGCGTCATGTCCTGCCGCCACGTGCGCCGGCAGTGTCCGCACCGGTACCGGCGCACCCGCACCAGCAGGGTCGTCGGCCGGTGCCCGAACGGCTCGTGCGCCAGTCGACGCGTGACCGTGTCCCGCGGCACGCCCTCCGACCCGCACCTCCGGCACCACGGGTCCGTCTCTACTGGCCGGCACTCGATCGTCGCCCGATCCGGCTCGATCAACTGGCCGACGGCGACGAGCCCGAGCTCATCGAGGCGGCAGAACGTGGTCAGGTCAGGGGTCGCGAACGTAGGGTGGAGCACGTCGAGGTCTTTCGGCGATGGTGAGCGTGAAGAACTTCCATCATCCGGGAGACCTCGACCCCTACCCGGCCACCGACGCGCTCAACCGACTACACCCTCGTTCGTGAAGAGCCGCATTGCTACACCTCAGATGTTTGCCCGGGCTCAGGGGTCGGCCGCCTGGGCAGCCGCGGGGCACGGGGTGCGCGCACGGCGTCGAGCAGAAGAAGCACCACGGCCACCCACACGAGACCGAATCCGGCCCAGCGCTCCGGGGGCATCTCCTCGTGGAACAGGGCGACCGCCAGGATGAACTGGCCGATGGGGGCCACGTACTGGATCATCCCCACGGTGCTCAGGGGCAGCCGGGACGCCGCCGCACCGAAGAGCAGCAGGGGCACGGCGGTGATGACGCCCGCGGAGAGCAGCAGCAGGAAGTGGCCGGGGCCCTCGGAGGTCAGCGTGATCTGGCCGTTGGCGCCCAGCAGCGCGACGGCCACCAGGGCGAGCGGCGTGATGGTGGCGGTCTCCGCCGTCAGGGTCACCAGTGCGGGGTAGCGGGATCCGAGGCGGGACTTCACGAGCCCGTAGAAGCCGAAGGAGAACGCGAGCCCCAGGGACAGCCACGGGACGGCGCCGTAGAACACGGCCATCACGAGCACCGCCAGGACACCCACCACGATGGCCGCCCACTGCAGCGCCCGCAGCTTCTCGTGCAGGACGAGCACGCCCAGCAGGATCGCGACGATGGGGTTGATGAAGTATCCCAGGGACGCCTCGAGGGTGTGGCCCGTGGTGGTGGCCACCGTGTACAGCAGCCAGTTGCCCGCGATCAGCACCCCCGCCAGGGACAGCGCGGCCACGGCCTGCCCGTCCCGGAAGACCCGCACGAACTGCCGCAGCCCGCGCGTCACGGCGAGCAGCAGAAGACAGAACGCCAGGGAGAACAGCACCCGCAGGGCCACGATCTCGTACGGGGTGGCGGGGGCGAGCACCACGAAGTACAGGGGCAGCAGCCCCCAGATCGCGTAGGCCCCGAACCCGTAGCCCACACCGGCCCGGGTTCTGCGCTGGTGGTCGGGCTCCGGGCCGGGGCTGAGGGTGGAAGTCACCGACCGATCCTATCTGGGGGCGCCCACCGCGGTGTTCACGAGGGGTCACGCGTGCACGGCGGCTGCGGCGCCACCAACGACGGAGCACCCGCCCCCACGGGGGACGGGTGCTCCGGTGATGCGTCTGTTCAGGCGCCGGTCACAGGTCGAAGAAGCGGCTGAGGAAGCCGCGCTTCTTCTTGCCCTTGCGCTCGGCCTGCTCGTTGGTCTCGACCTCTTCGCCGTCCACGACGGCCGGGGCGGAGAGGTCGTCGTCCGGTGCGCCCGGACCAGCCACGGTCTCGCGCTCCACGACCTCCTCGCGCTCCTCACGGGCGAAGCGGTCCTCGCGGACGCCACGCTCGCCACGGCCGAGACGCTCTCCGGCGGCGCGAGTGCGGTCCCGCTCGGGAGCACGGGCGTCCTCGCGGACCACGGTCTCCTCCTCGACCACGACCTCGCGCTCCACGCGGTCCTCGTCGCGGGCAGTTCCGAAGCGCTCCGACTCGAGGCGCTCTGCCTCGACACCCTGCGACTCGGTGCGCTGCGACTCGACGCGCTCCGGATCCTGGCTGGCGGGCTGGCCGGCGGCGAAGTCCGGGTCCGGGATCCGGGACATGGCGGTGGTGTCCGGGTGCGGGGACGCGGCCGGACCGGCCGTGGCGTGCTCGCCCTGGGGACCGGGCAGCACCCGGGTCTCCACGCGGCCCGGCGCGGCCGGCTCGTGGGTGGGCTCCTGGTCGAAGGGCTGGTCCGCCTCGTGCAGCTGGCTGGCGGGCACGGCGACGTCGTCGGCGGGCTGCTCGGGCTCGGGCGCCTCGATCTCCTCGGGGGCGAGCTCGCTGGGCAGCGGCTGCTCCTCGGCGTCCTGCCCGGCTACGGCAGAGGGTGCGGGGGTCGACGCCGCGGCGGCGGCCTCCTCGCGCTCCCGGCGCTTGCGCTCGGCGTCGGCCTCGCGCTGCTCCTGACCCAGCTGCTCGGCGCGGCGCTCGGCGGCACGGCGGTCCTCGAGCAGGGCCTCACGGTGGGTGGCGGCCTGGCGCTCGAGCTCGCGCAGCTCGTCCTCGCCCACGGAGGGCTCGGCGGGCTCCACGCCCGTGATCTGGTGGTCGTCGAACCAGAAGCGCTGGGCGCCGTCGTGCACGGTGACCACGCACGTGGCGTCCGTGTCCCACTCCACGTGGGCGCCGCGCAGCTTGGCGTAGCTGGCCACGGCGAGGTTGTGGTCCACGGCGGTGTCCGTGGTGAGGGACTCGCCGATGACCTGCATCATGCGCTGCTCGGTGAGGCGGGGGAGCTCGAACTCCGGGCCGTCCAGCAGCAGCCACGCGGTGATGTTGCCGCCGGCGCGCGCGGGGTAGTGGGCGTAGAGGCCGGTGACGGCCTTGGCGGCCAGCGTGAGCCGGCGCGCGAGACCCTCCTGCAGCGGGAGCTCGTCCGTGGTCAGCTCGCCCACCTCGTGGCGCTCACCGGCCTGTTCGGCCTGCACCGCCGCGGAGACCACGCGGGGGTTGAAGTGGCCCAGCTCGCGCCACGACCACACGAAGGACCCGCGGGCCGCGGACTCCGTGCCCAGCAGGTACGGGGTCAGCGTGACGGGAGGCGTGGTCTGCAAGGTGAACGACGGCGCGGAGAAGTCCACGTCCCAATCCGCACCCTGGGACAGCTCGGCCAGCACTGCCTGGTACTCGGTGGAAATGAAGATCGACGCGTCGATCAGCTCCTGCAAGGTTTTTGTCATGGGTCCAGGCTAACAACTGCCTCGGACTCCCACAGCGCCGTCGTGGCGGGTCAGGGGCGCTTCGCAGGAACCTCTGCGCCGGGGCGCCCTCCGCGTCACTAGCACCACCGCGGCCACTGCGTCCGGACCGCCACCGCGCTGGAATGACGACCGCGCCGAGGTGACGACGACGCCGGGGCGGCGACCGCGCCGGGACGTGCCGGGGCACGGGCGGGACACGTGCCGGGCGGGACCCGGGACGACGTCGTCGTTCCCCCGCGCCCCGCAGCCCCGTTCGCTAGGCTGGGCGCGCGGCCCGGGACCTCCCGGGACTCCCCGCACCCTCGGACGACCTGACCCGGCGCGAGCGGGTCGAAGGGACACTGACACGAATGACCTCTGAGCCGCAGCCCGCATTCGGAGCCCCCACCACGGGCGAACGCGAACTCGTCGCCCGGGTGGGCGAGTGGGTGATGTCCGTCCTGCGCAGCGAACCGGGGTGGGACGCCATGCTCGTGGAGTTCAAGCCCCAGGGCGGGCGCGTGCACCTGCGCGTGATTGAGGACCGCGGCGGGGTGGCGACCCCCGGTGCGGCGGGTCCGATCAAGCAGGACAGCGCGGTGCTGGAGACCCTCACGGAGCTGCAGCGCAGCTGCTACGTGCCGGGCCGCGGCAGCTGGTTCTCGGCGTCCGTGACGATCACCGCGAAGGGCTGGCCAGAACCGGAGCTGAGCACCACGGCCTCCTACCACTTCCACGACCTGCCGCACGTCTACGCGCAGGAGGGCCCGTACACGGCGCAGGACGTCCTCGCCCAGCTGGAGGCGTTCCCCCGCACCCGTGAGCGGACGCCGGAGTGGGCCGTGGAGCTGGCCGAGCAGGCCGGTGTCGAGCTGCCGTTCGCTGACTCCGCCGAGGACGCCTCCGGCGGGGACATCCACCCCCGGCTGCGAGCCGCGGCAGAGGCCTACACCCGGGAGCCGGGGGAGCGGGCCATGGCCCGGGCCCTGCGCGAGGCACTGGTGGGAACCGTGCTGCTGGACGTCTCCGGTTCGGACCTGGTGCCGGGGGAGGACGGCCAGCCAGTGGGCCCGGAGTCCCACATCCGCGTGCAGACCGTGTCCCAGGCGGACGGCACGCGCGCCCTGGCCGTCTACACCTCCGCGGAGCAGGCCCGAGAGATGTTCTCCCGCAGCAACCGCAACGAGGAGCTCGCGGAGCCCGTGCTGCTGCGCCAGCGCGCGAGCGCCACCCTGGAGATGGTTGCCAAGGACCGGCAGTACGACGAGGTGGTGGTGGACCCGGCCTCCGAGCACGCCCTGCGGATCCCGCGCCAGCAGATCGAGTGGGTGGCGCGCTCCCCGCACAACGAGGCGCTGAAGCAGGCGCTGCTGGACAACAACATGTCCGGCGTCCTGGGTGCCCTCTTCAACCCCGGCGGGCACCTGCTGCTCGGCACGCGCGAGCAGGGGGAGAACGCGGTGCCGGTCATGGTGCAGCCCTCGCAGGAGGGTGCGGCCCCGGACACCCTGCTGGTGTTCACCTCCGCCGCCGAGGTGGCCGCCCTGGACCCGCAGCTCACGGTGCGCTCCGCCCCCACCCGCCAGATCCTCGACTTCGTCCTGGACTCGGACGCCGCCGCCATCTGCATCAACGCGATCGCCCCGGTCACCACGCTGCCCACCGAGCAGCTGCGGGAGATGCTCGAGCTGGTCACGCAGCACGAGAAGGACCTCGCCGAGTCCCAGGGTGAGCAGCCGGAGGGTTCCAAGGGCGACGACGCCGCGTCCGGGGCCTGAGCCCCATCTCACCACCGCGCGGCGCCGCCACCGACCCCGGGCAGCAGGTACGGCAGAGGCCCCGTCCCCTCCGAAGAGGGAACGGGGCCTCTGCCGTAGCCGGGTCAGCGGGCGCGCGGCCCGCTCACCGGTGTGGGATCAGATGCCGTAGGCGTCCGAACCTGCGTTGCGGGCCTCGGCCTCGCGGACGCGGCGGCCGAGATCGGCGTCGACCTTCTCCCAGTACTGGAAGGCGGCCTCCTTGATCGTCGGGTCCGTCACGTCACCGATGTGACCGGCGATGTTCTCGACCGTCTCGGCCTTCTCCTCGTCGCTGAAGACCTCGCGGTATAGGGTGCCGGGCTGACCGAAGTCGTCGTCCTCGGAGTGCAGGGTCGCGGCGGCGCGCAGCAGGTCCCCGTCCGACTCCCAGCGCAGCTCGTCGGCCTTGACCGGACCGGAGCCGGCCACGGGCCCGCCCTGGGTGTTCGGCGCGTAGACGGGCTGGTTCGGGTGCTTGAACGTGTACCGCATGGGCCCGTCCTGCGAGTACGAGTTCATCTCCGAGCGGTACGGGAAGTTCACGGGCAGGTCCGCGAAGTTCGCGCCGATGCGGTGACGGTGCGTGTCCGGGTAGGAGAACACGCGGGTCATGAGCATCTTGTCCGGGGAGATCTCCACACCGGGCACGGTGTTGCTGGGGGAGAACGCCGCCTGCTCGATCTGCGCGAAGTAGTTCAGCGGGTTCTGGTTCAGCGTGAACTTGCCCACCTTGATGCGGGGGTAGTCCTTCTGGGAGATCGTCTTGGTGACGTCGAACGGGTTGAACCGGTACGTCTTGGCGTCCTCGTACGGCATGACCTGCACGTACATGGTCCACGAGGGGAACTCGCCCTTCTCGATGGAATCGTAGAGGTCGCGACGGTGCGCGTCCGCGTCCTTGCCCGCGATCTCCTCGGCCTCGGGCCCGGTCAGGCCCTCGACGCCCTGGTCGGAGATGAAGTGGTACTTGATCCAGAAGCGCTCACCGGCCTCGTTGCTCCACTGGTAGGTGTGGGAGCCGTAGCCGTTCATGTGGCGGTAGGACTTCGGGATGCCGCGGGGGCCCATGAGGTAGGTGACCTGGTGGGCGGACTCGGGCGACTGGGTCCAGAAGTCCCACTGCATGGTGTTGTCGCGCATGCCGGAACCGGGCAGGCGCTTCTGCGAGTGGATGAAGTCCGGGAACTTGATGCCGTCGCGCACGAAGAAGATCGGGGTGTTGTTGCCCACGATGTCCAGGTTGCCCTCGGTGGTGTAGAACTTCAGGGCGAAGCCGCGGGGGTCGCGCCAGGTGTCCGGGGAGCCCTGCTCACCGGCAACGGTGGAGAAGCGCGCCAGCATGGGGGTCTTGGTGCCCTTCTGGAACACCGCGGCCTTCGTGTACTGGGAGACGTCCTCGGTGATCTCGAGCTCGCCGAAGGCACCGGCGCCCTTGGCGTGCACCACGCGCTCGGGAACGCGCTCGCGGTCGAACGCCGCCAGCTTCTCCACGACGTAGGAGTCGTGCAGGACGATGGGCCCGTCCGGGCCCACGCTCAGCGAGTGCGCGTCGGCGTTCGTGGGGAGGGGCAGGCCCTCCTGGTTCGTGGTGAACGAGCCGGTCTTGCGCAGTCCGTGCTCGTGGGGAGTGGTGTCAGACATGGTTCCTCCTGGGTGATGGATGGGATCCGACGAAGGTGTGGACGGTACTACGGGGCCTCGGGGTCCTGCTGCGCGCCACTGTGCTGGCAGCTCGGGCAGATGCCCCTGAAGACCACCTCGGCGGACAGCAGCTGGAAGCCGTGGTCCTCCGAGGGCGTGAGACACGGAGCGTGTCCCACCGCGCACGGCACGTCCTGGATGACGCCGCAGGAGATGCAGTACGCGTGGTGGTGGTTGTCACCGGTGCGGATCTCGTACCGCGCCGGGGATCCGGGCGGTTCGAACTTCGACACCATGCCGATGGCCGCGAGGTCCGAGAGGACCACGTACACCGACTGGACGGAGATGGTGGGCAGGACCGCGCGGACCTGCTGCACCGTGTCCTCCGCGGTGGCGTGCGGCACGGCGTCCACGGCGTCCAGCACCGCGAGACGCTGCTTGGTGACCCTGCGCCCGTGCGAGCGCAGGTGCGAGGTCCACGCGTCCCGTGAGGGGTGCGTTTCGGCCGCAGCAGTGGTCTCCATGCGCCTCACTCTAATCTTATTCTGAGCCATTCACAATAGTTAGTGTGTCCTAAGTCGCAGGATTCCGTGGAATTCCGCGCCTTCCGCGGCCTCGGGAGGTGGGCACGGAGCCGGGGGACGACGACGTCGTGCGGCTTCCTGGAGGGGGCCCGGCGCCGCCCCTCCCGGCCTCGGACGGGCTCGGGCGGGGCCCGCGAAAAAAGTTTTCGGATCCCGCGTCACGTTTTCCCTCCCCGCCTGTCTACACAGTGAATCGCGTGCGGGCCGCACGGGATTCCGGACGGTCCGATCGCTCGGGGCCGACGAACCGGTGCCACCTCACGTACGGGGACACATCGCGTGGCACACGGTGGGTGAGAGCGACTCTCGGCCGGGCGGGCTGCCCGGCCAGGGGGAGAGAGCGGTGCTAGGAGACGGGGGTGGAGCCGGTGGGGGCCGGCTCCACCCCCGACCGTTCTCCCGGCCCCGCGTGGAGCAAACGCACTGCCGCTTCCCCGCGGGTACTGACACAATGGGCTCAGCAGCACCACCGTCTTCTTCTTCCAGAGAGCGTCATGACACACAGCGCAGCCTCCCGCAGCGCGCGTCCCCAGGGCCGGGACGAGCCTCCTGCCAGCGACGAACGGCTGCTCACCGCCGTGCGCAACGGGGACTCTGCGGCGTTCGCGGAACTCTACGAGCGCCACCGAGGAGCCGCGCTCGCCGTCGCCCGGATGCACTTTCGCAACGAGTCGGACGCCCAGGACCTCGTCTCGGAGGCGTTCACGCGTGTGCTCGGGCTGCTGCGCGAGGGCAAGGGCCCCCGGGAGTTCCTGCGCGCCTACCTCGTGACCGCCGTCTCGCGCCTGGCGGCTGACCGTGCCAACGAGCTCACGCGCACCCGCCCCGAGGATCCCCAGCCGAACGGGCCGCTGGACCGGGTGGAGCTCTTCGACGACACCGTGGTGCGCCAGGTGGACTCCGCCGTGGTGGCCCGCGCGTTCGCGTCCCTGCCCGAGCGCTGGCAGGAGATCCTGTGGTACCTCGAGGTCGAGGGGCGCAGGCCGCGGCAGGTGGCGGGCGTCGTCGGCGCCCAGCCCAATGCGGTCTCCGCGCTCGGCAAGCGGGCACGCGAGGGCCTGCGTGCCGCCTACGTGCAGGAGCACGTCTCCGCGCGGGCGCTCGAGGACTGCCGCGAGTACTCGTCCCAGCTCGGCGCGTTCACCCGCGGTTCGCTCACCCCGCCGCGCACCAAGGCCGTCCAGGACCACCTGGACGGGTGCCCCCGCTGCACGGCGGAGTACCTGCAGCTGCAGGACCTGGGGCTCGGGCTGCGCGGCTGGATCCTGCCCGTGCTCGCCGGGCTTCCCCTGTGGGGCGCCGAGGGATCCCACCTGGCCACGGCACTCGCCGGCACGCCGCTGCTCGGCGCGGGTGCGGCGGCCGGAGCCGGGGTGGCGGCGGAGAGCGCCGCGGGCGCCTCGGTGTCCGAGGGAAGCACCGCCGTCGGCTCCTCTGGCGCAGGCGCCGCCTCCTCCGCCGGTGGGGTGGCCTCACTGGTGGGATCCGGGGCCGGGCTCGCCGTCGCGGCCACAGCCGTCCTCGTCGCTGCCGCCGCGGCCGTGGGGATCGTGGCCGCGACCAACTCGGGCGGAGGGGACGCGGTCTCCGTGGCCGCCGAACCCACGCAGGGACTCGATGCCACCGCGGGTGACGGGGTGGCGCCCGGGGGTGGGCGGTCACCGGCCAGCGGGGACCGCCCGGCGGGCGCTGCGGGGGTCCAGGGTGCGGCCGGTGCCGGTGCCGACGACGCCGCAGCTGGGCAGCAGGCGGCGGGTGAGGAAACCGACCAGGTCAGCGACGTCGACCAGGAGTCGGGAGCCGTTCGGAACGTCGACGACGCCGCGCCGGCTCGTCCGGCGGTCGAGCCGTCCCTGCCGACCATCGTCGATCCTCCCGGTACGGGTCTCTCGGAACTCCCCGGCTCCACGCTGCTTCCCCATCCGCAGAGCCCACTGAACCCGGATCCGAGTGAGCCGGTGGGGGAGTCCTCCCCGGTTGTGTCGACGGACCCCGTCCAGACCGGTGATCCGCTGCCGAGCGGCGAGTCGCAGGTCACGGTGGTTCCGAGCACCGATCCCAGGCCCGGGGAATCTAACCCGAGCCCCTCGCCCAGCGACTGCACCATCTCGCTGGTCCTCGGCGACATCGTCCTCTGCCTGCCGTTGTGATGGGCCGGGCGTACGGCGGCGGCGCCCACGGGCCGAACGGCGGCCCCGGCGCCGGGCGCGGAACCTCATACCAACCCACACGACCCACGGGCGCGAGCCCCGGAGGAGAAGACTTAATGCATCGGCACTACAACGGCGTGAAGACCGCACTGCTGCTGGGCGGGATGTGGGCGGTGCTGCTCGGGATCGGCTGGGTCATCGCCGGCGCCACGCGCAGCTCATTCTTCATCATCCTGTTCGGGGTGATCGGCCTGGCCGGCACGGCCTACAGCTACTGGAACTCGGACAAGCTGGCGCTGGCATCCATGCGCGCGGTCCCCGTGAGCCCGCAACAGGCGCCCGCCATGTACCGGATCGTGCGCGAGCTCTCGCAGGCGGCCGGGCAGCCCATGCCGCGGCTCTACATCGCCCCGACCATGAGCCCCAACGCGTTCGCCACAGGACGCAACCCGGAGCACGCGGCGGTGTGCTGCACCGAGGGGATCCTGCAGATGCTCGACGAGCGCGAGCTGCGCGCCGTGCTGGGCCACGAGCTGATGCACGTCTACAACAGGGACATCCTCACCTCGTCCGTGGCCGCGGCCGTGGCGGGGCTGATCACCTCCGCGGCGCAGATGCTGCAGTTCGCGGCCATGTTCGGCGGACGCAGCAACGACAACCGTGGTGGGGGAGGCAACATGCTGGTGGGTCTGCTCATGGCGTTCCTCGCCCCGCTCGCCGCCTCGGTCATCCAGCTGGCCATCTCCCGCACGCGCGAGTACGACGCGGACGAGGACGGCGCCAAGCTCACCGGGGACCCGCTGGCCCTGGCCTCCGCGCTGCGCAAGATCGAGGGCGGGGCGGACCAGCGGCCCATGGACCCGGAGGACCAGAAGCTCGTGAACACCTCCCACCTGATGATCGCCAACCCGTTCCGCGGCGGGGCGGTCTCCGGACTGTTCCGCACCCACCCGAGCACCGACGACCGCGTGGCGCGCCTGGAGAACATGGCGCGCTCCGGCGGCTTCTACGGCAACCGCTGACACGAGGAGACGGACGACGCCGCCCGGGCTGGGCGGCGTCGTCCGTCTCGTTCTGCTCGTCCGCGAGCGGTGCCGGAAGCTTTCCGGCGGCCGGGGTCAGCGGTAGTTCACGAACTGCAGGTCGACCTCCAGGTCCGAGCCCTTGAGCAGGGAGATGATCTCCTGCAGGTCGTCGCGGGACTTGGAGGAGACGCGCAGCTCGTCGCCCTGGATGGTGGCCTTCACGCCCTTGGGGCCCTCGTCCCGGATCAGCTTGGTGATCTTCTTCGCCTGGTCCTGGGCGATGCCCTCCTTGACGGTGGACTCGATGCGGTACTCCTTGCCGGAGGCGTAGGGCTCACCGGAGTCCAGGGACTTCAGCGAGATGCCGCGCTTGACCAGCTTGGACTGGAAGACGTCCAGCACGGCCTCCGCGCGCTCCTGCGAGTTGGCCTTGATGAGGATCTTCTCCCCGGAGAAGTCGATGTCCGCGCCCACACCGCGGAAGTCGTAGCGCTGGGAGACCTCCTTCTGCGCCTGGTTCAGGGCGTTGGAGACCTCCTGCTTGTCGACCTTGCTGACCACGTCGAACGATGATTCCGATGCCACTGTCCACTCCTTGGTTGCTGGGGTGCCGTCCCCGGAACACGGGCACCGCGTGCTCACGCGCTCCAGAACTCCTTGACGCGGTCCGCGAGCTGTTCCGCCTGTGCGAGACCGGCTTCGAACGAGGGTATCCGACGCGCAGGATCCAGGGGATTCCTGCCGAACGCCGCGCGGCTGGCGCCGTCTGCGGTGATGTGGAACGCGTCGCCGGTCTCCTCGATCAGCAGCAGCGACTCGTCCAGGGTGGGTCCGAAGGGGCTCGTGCGCGGTTCGGGGTTGCACGAGATCACCAGCACCTTGTCGTGTCCGGCCGCGAGGTCCGCGTTGGTCGCGGAGCGCATCCCACCGTCCATGTAGGCGTGGCCGTCGATGTGCACCAGGGGGAACACCGTGGGAACCGTGCAGCTTGCCGCCACGGCCTTTTCCAGGAGCACGCTGCTGCGGGCATTGAAGACCGTGAAGGCGCCGTCCGCGCTGTCCACGGCGGTGAGTGCAAGCTCGCCCGTCGGCCAGTCGCGCGGCAGCGTGTGACCGATGCGCGCGAGCCACGCCTCCTCGGTCATGACCGCGGTCGATGCCGTCGCCCGCGCCCCGCGCCCCGAGCCGCGCGCGGGCATCCTGCGGACCCGTGGCGCTCTCGGCAGCCGTTCCCATCAGCTGCACGAACTTCTCAGCGTCGAACGGCGGTGCGGCCGGTGAGGAGACGGGTCCCTGCGCGTCCGCGCTGGCCTGGGGAGACTCCGTGCGCGGGAAATGCGTGGTGAGGGCGTTGGCGCGCAGCTGCACCGCCACGACAGACCCCGCAGACGTACCCACTACGAGGTCCGCGGCCCCGAGGTCCACCCCAGAATCCAGGAGACCCGCGAGGAGACCGCTCTCCCAGGCGATACCTGCCGTTCCGCCACCGCCGAGCACAACAGCGCGGGTGGTTGATGTGCTGTTCTGCATGGTGTTTTCCTCCTGGCGACGATTTTGGGGCCCAAAGGCTCACCGTGTACTGTTGAGGTGCTTCGTCGCACACAGTACGTGTGCGTTGGATGCCTCGGCAGGTTACCCGAGCGGCCAAAGGGGGCTGACTGTAAATCAGCTGGCAATGCCTACGGGGGTTCGAATCCCTCACCTGCCACCGCCGCCGGCGTGCGTGACACCGGCAAGAGTGAAGGAGCCTTCCCGGACCGAGAGGGTCGGGAAGGCTCCTTTCGTGTAACCGGGTCCAGCCCCAGGGACCGTGACAACGCGGCGTCGCCCGGGGTTGCACGCACCGGCATCTCGGCGGGTGCGCACCCGCCGCATCTTCGCTCGTCGCCGCGCGCACCGTGGCCTCGCCAGGTGGCGGGGACGACGACGTCGCCCCGCCTGCTCGCGGCGGCCCCACCGGGGGTCCTTGAGCCGGCAGTGAACGGTCTGGAGTGCTGGGGAGGCGGCGTCCTATCGTGGACGCATGGCTACTGTAGAGATCACCCAGGACACCCTGGGCCAGACCATTTCTGACAACGACATCGTGTTGCTGGACTGGTGGGCAGACTGGTGCGGACCGTGCAAGCAGTTCGCGCCCACCTACGAGACGGCCTCCGAGAAGAACCCGGACATCGTGTTCGGCAAGGTGGACACCGAGGCGGAGCAGGGCCTGGCTGCAGCCGCCCAGATCTCCTCGATCCCCACCCTCATGGCGTTCCGCGAGGGCATCCTCGTCTTCTCCCAGCCCGGAGCGCTTCCGGCGTCCTCCCTGGAGGAGGTCATCGGGGCGGTCAAGAACCTTGACATGGACGAGGTCCGTGCCGAGGTGGCCAAGCAGGCCGCCGAGGGCGGAGCAGAGCCCGAGGCGCCTCAGAACTGACAGTTCCCGCGCTGGCAGGTCTCCGGCATCGGCCGGTTCGTGGCCCCGCCGCAGCACATGAGCGGGCCACACCGAGCCCGTGAAGGACACGAACGAGGGCGGCTCCCCATTGGGGAGCCGCCCTCGTTCTGTGTTCAGGCGGGGTGCGTCACGCGGCGGAGACGCCCAGCAGGGAGCCGATCAGGAACGTGACGGCCAGGGCGATGGCGCCACCCACGACCACGCGCGTGGCGGCGCGGGCAACGTGCGGGGTCTCGCCGAGGCGCGCCCCCAGGGTTCCCGTGAGGGCCAGGGCGATGAGCACCGCCACGAAGGTGACGGGAATCCGCCACTCGGGTGGCGGGAGGAGGATCGCGAGCACCGGAAGCAGCGAGCCGACGAAGAACGAGAGCGCGGAGGAGATGGCGGCGGCCCACGGGTTGGCGATGTCGTCCTCGTTGATGCCGAGCTCCGCATCCAGGTGGGCCTTCAGTGCGTCCTTCTCGGTGAGCTCGAGCGCCACCTGGTGCGCCGTGGCCTGGCTAAGGCCGCGCTCGCGGTAGAGCTCCTCGAGCTCCTCCAGCTCGGCATCGGGCATCTCACGCAGCTCCCACTTCTCCCTCTCGATCAGCGCCTCCTCGGAGTCCTTCTGGCTCGACACCGAGACGTACTCGCCCAGGGCCATGGAGAGCGCACCACCGATCACGGCGGCGGTTCCGGCGACGAGGATGGGCCCGGTTGAGACGGTGGCACCGGCCACGCCCACCACGGTGGCGGCCACCGAGACGATGCCGTCGTTCGCTCCCAGGACGCCTGCGCGCAGCTTGTTGAGCCTTTCGCCGGAGGCCTTGGCGTGGGGTTCTGGAATGGTGTGCTGTGACATGTTCCGTAGTCTGCGCCGGATCCGCAGGCGTCGCCAGGCAGGACAGCCATACCTCAACCATCCCAGTGGCGGTGGCCTCAGTGGTGGCGATGGTCCGCCGGGGTCATCCGGGGTCCGAACGACGGCTTGCGGTGGCCGCTGGCCTTGATGAGTCGCACCACGCGCTGGCGGTGGCCGCGCCACGGCTCGAGCAGCTCGAGCATGCGGGCATCGGATCCCGGGGCACCGTCGAAGAACCAGCACACGTAGTCCGCCAGGTGGTAGTCGTACACGCTCACCCCGTCCGGGTCCGCGTGGGTGCACTGGGTGATCTCTGCAGCCGTCCACGGCCCGATCCCGTCGATCGACTGCAGCGCCTGCCTCACCCGCGCCGGATCCGTGTGCTCCGCCAGCCGCTCCAGCGCCGAGGCCCGGTGGACCACGCGCATCACAGTCGCTGAGCGCGCCGGGTCCACGCCGGCCCGGTGCCACTGCCAGGAGGGGACGCGGCGCCACTGCTGCGCACTCGGCGGCACGCGCATCCCGTGCGGGGCGGGTCCGGGGGCGTCCTCGCCCACCCAGCGCAGCAGAGCCCTGTGCGCGCGCACTGCCTCGATGGCCGTGACCCGCTGCTCCAGCACGGACACGACGGCGCGGTCCAGCACGGTGCCGGTGGCCGGCAGCCGCAGCCCTGGGTGCTCGTGCCGGGCCCGGGTCAGGGGTGCGGGCAGCTGCCCGTACGCGGGGGAGGACTCGAACGCCGTCCAGTCGTCGGCGGCTCCCACCCAGCGGGGTGCGTTCGGCAGCCATGCGAGCGCCCCTGGTCCCCAGGCTTCCGCCAGCACGTCTCGCTCGAGCGGCTTCGTCTCGCGCTCCTCCAGTACCCGGGAGAAGCGTGCACTGACCGGCAGCCCCTTCCACCGGGCCGTGATCCACACGCAGTCCTCTCCGAGCACGCGCACGGTGGGGTCCTCCGCCCCGCGCGCGAGCACACGCAGGGTCTGCGCCAGGTGCACCGGTGCGGCCGGCGTCCAGCGCGCGGTGGCGGCAGGTTCCTCGGGAACTCCGGCGCGCGCCGTCGTCCTCCGGGCGGCCCTGGTGCTCACGTGCGTCGTCATGACCCCAGAATCCCACCGCCCTCCGACACGCACACCGCGCCGTCCCGGCGGCACGGGAAGCCGCTCGACACGACCGGCGGCAGCCGCGACGGTTCGACGGCCGCGCGGTACCTTGACCGGAGGTGGTCCCGCTGCTCGGCCCACGCGCCAGCCCAATTCACTAGCCTGACCGACAACGCGCCAACCCGGCACCACCCGTCTGACGCGACGCTCCGCCGTCAGCATCGTCCCCTCCCGCACGCCGCACCCCCAGCGGCACGGCCCAGATTCCGGACGGAGAACCGGTGACCCCGCAGCACACATCCCCCCGCTCGGCCGGGTTCCCCGCATCCGCTGAGTCCCTCGGCCACCAGGACGCCACCGAGCCCCCGATCCCCGCGATCCGGCCCACCGGGTTCGCCCGCTGGCTCCCCGTGCTCGTGGGCGTGCTCGCCACGGCCCTGTACTGCGCGCTGTCCTGGAGCCAGTGGATCCGCTGGGAGGTGCCCTCGTGGGACAACGCAATCTTCACGCAGCTGCTCTCCTCCTACGCTTCCGGCCGCGGTCCCGAGGTGGATCTGAAGGGCCACGGCTTCAACCTGCTGGGCGACCACTTCCACCCGCTGCTGGTCGTGCTGACCCCCGTCTACAAGCTCTTCCCCTCCGCCCTGACCCTGATGCTGGTGCAGGACGTGCTGTTCGGGTTCTCGGTGGCGGTCGTCACCCGGTGCGCCACCCGGGTGCTGCGCGCGACTCCCGCGGCGGCCGTGGGGGTGGCCTGCGCGCTGAGCTTCGGGCTGCAGAACGCCGTGGCCGTCCAGTTCCACGAGATCGCCCTGGCCGTGCCGCTGCTCGCGCTCTCCCTGAGTGCGTGGCGGGAGGGCAGGTGGCGCGCGACCGCGCTGTGGGCCGCACCCCTCGCACTGGTCAAGGAGGACCTGGGGGTCACGGTTGCGGTGATTGGCGCCCTGCTGGCGGGCCGCGCGGTGCTCCCGTTCGCCCGGCGGTGGGCTCCGGAGGCACGACGCCGCCTCGCGGTGCTCACCGCCTTGCTGCGGCAGCCGGACGCCGCGGTCCCCGGCGGCCCGGGAACTCCGGGGACCACAGGAACCACAGGACCGGCAGAAACCCTGGGACGCACCGGGGGCAGCGTCGAAAACCGGGGAAGCGGCGGCGTCGTCCTCGACCACGCCCAGTGGCGCAGCGACCTGCGCGGCCTGCGGCGCGATCCCGTGCTCCTGTGGGGCGCGGTGCTCGCCGTGTGGGGCATGGGGGTGTCCGCGCTCGCGGTGGGTGTTGTGCTGCCCGCGCTGAACCCGGCGGGGGAGTTCGCCTACGCGGACAAGCTGGACCCGGCTGGCTTCCTGATGGACCCCGCGTCCGCCGTGATCCTGCTGGTGGTCCCGGTGCGCAAGCTCGTCACGTGGCTGCTCGTGCTGCTGAGCGGTGCGGTGGTGGCGGTGCGCTCGCCCGTGCTGCTCGTGGCGCTGCCCACCCTGCTCTGGCGCATGCTCTCGCCCAACGACGGCTACTGGGGTCCGGGCTGGCACTACAGTGCCGTGCTGATGCCCGTGGTCTTCGTGGCGCTCGTGGACGCGGTCGCCCGGCTGCGCGGGGACGCGGACCGTGCCCGACGCCGCACGGGCGGCACTGCGCCCACCTCGCCGTCCGCGCGGTTCGAGGCGCCGGTGCTCACCGTCCTGGCGGCGGGGGCGCCGTGGGCGGCGCTCGTGATCGCGCTGGTGGTGGGGACGGTGCAGCCGCTCGCGCAGCTGGTCACGCCCGCCGCGTGGCAGCCGGACCCGCGCGGGGAGGTCAAGGCCGCGGCGGTCGCGGAGATCCCGGAGGGCGCGAGCGTGGCCACGGACCTCTCCCTGATGAACGCGCTGGTCAGCCGTACGCGCGTGCACTGGATCGGCAACGGCGAGGATCCCGCTCCGGAGTACGTGGTGGTGGACCGCTCCGGCGGCACGTGGGGGACCACGCCGCCGCAGGACGTGGCCGGGTACGCGCAGGACGTCTACGGGCACCGCTACACCGTGGTCAGTGACGAGGCGAACATCGTGGTGGCCCGCGAATCGTCGTGAGGCGTGACCGCCGTGCGATAGGATGGGGGTTCATCATCCCGGTTCTCTGTCCTTGCAGCACCGTTTCGCCGTTACCGGCACGTCGGTCCTGGACATCAGCGGTCGTTCCGCTCGCACCGGTGCCAGTCACTCCATTCCACCGAAGCGAGGTTCTTCCGTGCCCACTGAATCCACCCCCGAAGACCACACGAACGCCCACACCGTGGCCCCCGCGAGCGAGCCGGGCGAGACCCGGATCGTGACCGAGGACGACGCCGCCGCCGTTGCGGACGCCGCGCCGGCCACCGAGCCGGGCGACGTCGCCGACGCTGCAGAGCAGGCACCCGCGGTCACCGACGCCCCCGTGAACCACGACGTCGAGACCCGCGAGGTCAAGACCCAGGACGTCGAGACCCGGGACGCGAAGAGCCAGGACGCAAAGACCCAGGGCGAGCCGGAGAAGGACGCCCAGGCACCCGCCAAGGACTCCTCCGACGAGCCCCAGCTGCCCACCTTCGCCGAGCTCGGCGTGGACGGGCGCGTGCTGGCAGCCCTCGACGAGGTCGGCTACGAGTACCCCTCACCCATCCAGGCGGCCACGATCCCCGCGCTGCTCAGCGGCCGCGACGTCGTCGGCCTCGCCCAGACGGGCACCGGCAAGACCGCCGCGTTCGCGGTCCCGGCGCTGTCCAAGCTCGCGGAGCTCTCGGACCTGCACGGCCCGCAGCGCAGCACCCGCGTGCTCGTGCTGGCCCCCACCCGTGAGCTCGCGCTGCAGGTCGCGGAGGCCTTCGGCTCCTACGCCACCCACCTGGACGACTTCACCGTGCTGCCCGTCTACGGCGGCTCCTCCTACGGACCCCAGCTGGCCGGGCTCAAGCGCGGCGCGCAGGTGGTCGTGGGCACGCCCGGGCGCGTGATCGACCACCTCTCCAAGGGTTCCCTGAAGCTCGACGACATCGCCTACGTGGTGCTGGACGAGGCGGACGAGATGCTGCGCATGGGCTTCTCCGAGGACGTCGAGAAGATCCTCGCGCAGACCCCCACCGAGAAGCAGGTGGCGCTGTTCTCCGCCACCATGCCCAAGGCGATCCGCCGCATCGCGCAGCAGTACCTGCGCGACCCGCAGGAGATCACCGTCAAGGCGAAGACCACCACGGGCACCAACACCCGCCAGCGCTACATGCAGGTCATGGGCCCCCACAAGCTGGACGCCATGACCCGTGTGCTGGAGGTCGAGGACTACGACGGCGTGATCGTCTTCGTGCGCACCAAGGCCGCCACCGAGGAGATCGCGGACAAGCTCAAGGCCCGCGGCTACACCGCCGCCGCGATCAACGGCGACATCCCCCAGAACCTGCGCGAGCGCACGGTGGATTCCCTGCGCGAGGGCAAGATCGACATCCTCGTCGCCACGGACGTGGCCGCCCGGGGTCTGGACGTGGAGCGGATCTCCCTGGTGGTCAACTACGACATCCCCCACGACACCGAGTCCTACGTGCACCGCATCGGCCGCACGGGCCGCGCCGGTCGCAAGGGCGAGGCGATCCTGTTCATGACGCCGCGCGAGAAGTACCTGCTGCGCGCCATCGAGAAGGCCACCCGCCAGCCGGTCGAGCAGATGCGCGTGCCGTCCACGGACGAGGTCAACCAGACCCGCAAGGACAACTTCGCGCAGCAGATCGAGGAGACCATCGAGTCCGAGGACCTCACGCTGTTCCGCGAGCTGGTGGAGCGCTACGAGTCCGAGCACGACGTCGACGCGGTGGAGATCGCGGCCGCACTCGCCGTGATCGCGCAGAACGGCCGTCCGTTCCTCGTGCAGGACCTGCCGGAGGTGCCCCAGCGCAAGCGCGACCGGGACCGTGACCGTCAGGACGGTGGCGGGCCCCGCAACCGCCGCGCCCCGGGCGAGGAGGCCGGCATGCGCACGTACAAGCTCGCCGTGGGCCACCGCGACCGCGTGGTGCCCGGCTCCGTGGTGGGTGCGCTCACGCACGAGGGTGGGCTGAACGGCTCGCAGATCGGCGCGATCGACATCCGCCCCACGTTCACCCTCGTGGGCCTGCCGGAGAACCTGCCGGCGGGCACGCTGGACAAGCTCTCCAACACCCAGATCAACGGTGCACCCATCCGCATCCAGGAGGACCGCGGACCGGGTGGCGCCCGCAGCGGCGGCGGTGGCAACCGCTTCCGCGGCGGCGACCGTGACCGGGCACCCCGCAACGACCGCGGGGGCTACCGCGGTGACCGTGGCGGCTCCCGGGACGACCGCGGCGACCGCGGTGGGTACCGGGACGACCATGGTGACCGAGGGGGCTACCGCGAGGACCGCGGTGGCTACCGTGACGACCGCGGCGGTCGCCCGCGCGGCGGCGGCTCCTCCTACCAGGACCGTCCCCGCAAGAAGAGCTACGGCAAGAACAACGGTGGCTACTCCGGCCGCTGAGCCCCTCTGAGCCACCACACGGCCCCCGTTTCACTGTGAAGCGGGGGCCGTGTGCTGTTCCGGAGCACTGCTCGAGAGGCCACCGAGGCGACCGGCGGCGTCGCCGTCTGGGCGCGCATCCGGCGGCCCGGGGCCGATTTTTGCGCGGGGCCCTGATCCTGTTAGAGTATTCCGCGTTGCCCCGATAGCTCAGTGGTAGAGCGCCATCTTGGTAAGATGGAGGTCCCGGGATCGATTCCCGGTCGGGGCTCTCATGATGACAACCTGCGGTTCCTCGTGGATCGCGGGTTTCATCCATGATGTGGCGGTGTAGCTCAGCTGGTTAGAGCGCACGACTCATAATCGTGAGGTCGACGGATCGAGCCCGTCCACCGCTACCGTTCAGGCGCCGTTCCCCTCGGGGAGCGGCGCCTTTTCTCGTTCCGGCCGCGAGATGCCGTGCGATGAGGACGAGGACGACGACGTCGCCGGGCGCCCGTGAGCCCCGGCCGAGAGGAGTGGGCATGGCTCAGAGCATGAGGCGGACCGAGATCTACCCCATCACCGTGCGCGAGCTGGAGGTGCTGCGGGTCCGGGACGTGACGCCCGGGATGCGCAGGGTCACCCTGGGCGGGGAGGGGCTGCGGGCGCACACCGCCCCCAACGGCATGCCCGTCAACGCGTTCCGCTCGGACGGCTTCGACGACGAGTTCAAGATCTTTCTCACGCACCCTTCGCTCACCGAGCCGCTGATCCCCGAGCAGGCGGACGGCACGGTCATCTGGCCGCGGGACGAGCGCCTGGTGCCCCGCACGTACACGGTGCGCCGCTGGGATCCGGAGGCCGGCGAGCTGGACGTGGACTTCGTGGTGCACGGCGTGGGCATGGCCACCACGTGGGCGCGGCGGGTCGTTCCGGGGGAGCGGATCCCGGTGGCCGGGCCCAAGTCCTCCGGCTCGCACCCCGTGGGGGCCGACTGGACGCTCGTGGCCGGGGACGAGACGGCCCTGCCGGCCATTGCGCGCTGGCTAGAGGAGTGGCCCGCGGGGGAGCGCGGCAAGGTGTTCATCGAGGTGGCCAGCTCGAGCCACCGCCAGGAGCTCACGGTGCCCGAGGGCGTGGAGCTGACGTGGCTCTCGCGCCACGGGGCCGAGCCCGGCACCACCACGGTGCTCCAGGACGCGCTCACGAGCACCGAGTGGTGGCCCGGCACCCCGTTCGCGTGGGTGGCGGGCGAGGCGACCACGCTCACCCCCATCCGCCGCTGGCTGCGCAACGAGAAGGGCCTGGGCCGCGAGCAGATGGAGGTCACCGGGTACTGGAAGCGCCAGCCCACGGCCGTCTCCGCGGCGGATCCGGAGATTCCGCAGTCCGAGGCCGGCCACGCGCTGCACGAGCGCCTCGAAGCCCTCACCGGAGTGCTCCCCGCCTTCGCGATCCGCACCGCCGTGACGCTCGGGGTCCCGGACGCCCTGGCCGACGGACCGCGCACCGCCACGGACCTGGCGGACGCCCTGGAGGTCCCCGCGGAGGGGCTGGAGCGGCTGCTGCCGTACCTCGTGGTGCACGACGTCCTGGAGGCGCACGGCACTCCTGCGGCGTACGGCCTGCTGGAGCTCGGGCGCGAGCTGCTCGACGAGCACCTGGGCGAGGACCTGGACCTGGACGGTGCGGAGGCCTGGGAGGAGATCACGGCCGGTCTCTCGCTGCTCGCGGCGGTCCGCGGGGGCGACGGCGCCCGCTCGGCCCGGGCGCGGACCCGCGCGGACCTGGCGTCCCGCCCGGACCTCGTGGCGGGGCAGCAGGAGGAGGCGGAGGAGTTCGCCGACTACTACGGCCCCACCCTGGCGGGCATGCTGCCCCTCGCGCAGTGCCGCACGCTGGCCGTGGCCGGTCCCGCGGCGGGCGGGCTCGCGGAGCTCTTCGTGCGGGAGCAGCCCGGGCTGCACGTCACGGTGCTCGCAGAGCCCGCCGAGCTGGAGGTGCTGCGCCGTCGGCACGCGGCCCACCCCCTAATCGGCCACGCGCCCCTGCCGAGCGACGAGACACCCGATGCCCACGACGACCACGGACGGCACGGCGACAACCCGCGGTCAGGGGGCGGCGACGCGGACGGCGCGCCGGGCGAGCCCTTCGACGCGGTGGTCCTGGCCATGGAGCTCACCCGCCGCACGGACGAGCGCGCGCAGCGGCTGCTGGAGGCCCTGCGGCCCGCGGCGGGGCTGTACGTGATGGACGAGATGCTCGATCCCGTGGGTGCTGAGGAGCACGACGTGGCGCACGGCGTCGTCGACTTCGCCCTCACCGGCGGCGGGGCACGCACGGACTCGCGGTTCCGCGAGCTCCTGGCCGCGAGCGGGTACGAGGTGGCCTCCCGCCGCAACGTGGGCTGGAGCGGGCAGCTCTACACCGCGCATCCCACAGGCGGGGCCGGCCGCACCGCCTGAGCACCGGACGTCCTGCGGACGGGAGCACTCTGGGTTGCCGGGCTCTTGGGTTGCCGGGCTCTTGGGTTGCCGGGCTCTTGGGCTGCGGAGCGCCCGGGGCTGCCGAGCCTCCTGGGTTGCGGAGTGCCCCGGGGGCGCGGACGCTCCCGGATCGCGAACGTCCCCGGGCGCCGTCGCGACCCGAGACCGGGACCCGAGACCCGTCCAGTCCACCGGATAGGCTGGGCCCCGGAAACCCCGTGAGGAATCGAGGAGAAGATGGCCGTATCCGCAGACGTGGTGGGCAGGACCTACCCGTCCATCGCCCCGTACCAGGTGGGTCGCGAGAAGATCCGCGAGTTCGCCGCGGCCGTGAAGGCCACGGACCCCGCCCACCACGACGTCGCCGCGGCACAGGCCGCCGGGTACGCGGACCTCGTGGCGCCGCCCACCTTCGCGATCGTCGTCTCCCAGAAGGCGGATGCCTCGCTCGTCAACGACCCCGAGGCCGGGATCGACTTCTCCCGTGTGGTGCACGCGGACCAGCGGTTCACGCACCACCGCCCGATCGTGGCCGGGGACGAGCTGACCGCCGCCGTGACCGTGGACGCCGTGCGCCCGCTGGGCGGCGGGGCCATGGTCACCTCCCGCGTGGAGGTCACCACCGTGGCCGGTGAGAAGGTTGCCACCACCGTGTCGTCCCTGCTGGTGCGGGGTGAGGAGCAGTGAACGTGGAGTTCGAGAGCGTCGAGAAGGGCCAGTCCGTGGGGGAGCGCACCGTGGAGGTGTCCCGCGCGGACCTCGTGGCCTACGCCGGGGCGTCCGGGGACCGGAACCCCATCCACTGGAACGAGGAGTTCGCGCGCTCCGTGGGCCTGCCCAACGTGATCGCGCACGGCATGTTCACCATGGGTGCCGCCGTGGGTCTCGTCACCGAGTGGGCGGGTGCCCCCGGAGCCGTGGTGGACTACCAGACGCGCTTCACCAAGCCCGTGGTGGTCCCCAACGCGTTCGACACCACCGTCACACCGAGCACGGCACTCACCGTGAGCGGCGTGGTGGGCGCGGTCGACGCCGAGGCCCGCACCGCCCGCGTGGACCTCACCGTCACCGCACCGGACCTCTCGGAGCCGGACGCGGACCCCGCCACCGCGAAGCCCCTCAAGGTGCTCGTGAAGGCCCAGGCGGTCGTGAGGTTCCCCGGATAGAGTTGCTTTCATGAATGCTCTGCGCCTGTCCGACCTCACGACCACCGCCGTGGGCGGACCCGCCGCACAGCTCGTGGAGGCGGGCACCGAGGAGGAGCTGCTGGCTGCGGTTGCGGCCGCCGACGACGCCGCGCAGCGCGTGCTGCTCGTGGGCGGCGGGTCCAACATCCTGGCCTCCGAGCAGCGCTTCGAGGGGACGGTCGTGCACGTGGCCTCGCGCGGCGTCGTCGTGACCGAGGACGCGGACGGCGAGGTGCTCGTGGAGGTCGCCGCGGGGCACCCGTGGGACGACGTCGTGCGCGAGACCGTGGCCCTGGGGCTCGCTGGCCTGGAGACCCTCGCGGGGATCCCCGGCACCGCGGGCGCGACCCCCGTGCAGAACGTGGGGGCGTACGGCGCGGAGGTCTCCCAGACCATCGAGAGCGTGCGCACGTGGGACCGCGAGGAGCGGCGCGAGCGCACCTTCGGCTTCGAGGAGCTCGAGTTCTCCTACCGGGATTCCGCACTGAAGCGCAGCATGAACGCCGGGTCGCCCCGCTACGTGGTGCTGTCCGTGACGTTCCGGCTGCGGCGCCAGGACGAGTCCATGCCCGTGCGCTACGCGCAGCTCGCCACCGCACTCGGTGTGGAGGCGGGGGAGCGGGCGCCGCTGGAGCTGGTGCGCGAGACCGTCCTGCGGCTGCGCGCGAGCAAGGGCATGGTCCTGGACCCCGAGGACCGGGACACCTTCAGCACCGGGTCGTTCTTCACCAACCCCGTGGTCGCCCACGACGAGCTCAGCGACCGGATCCCCGCGGACGCCCCGCGCTATCCCGTGCTGGACGCCCGCGGCCACGAGGTGCCCGGCGCCGTGAAGTTCTCCGCGGCGTGGCTGATCGACCACGCGGGCTTCGGCAAGGGCTTCGGCCTGCCGGGAACCCGCAACGAGCTGCTGGACTTGGACGGTGCCGCCGTGGCCGGCGGCCGGGCCTCGTTGTCCACGAAGCACACGCTCGCGATGACCAACCGGGGCTCCGCCACGGGGGAGGACGTCGCCGCCGTGGCCCGCACCGCGCAGCGCGGGGTGGCCGAGGTCTTCGGGATCACCCTGGTGCCCGAGCCCGTGCTGCTCGGGCTGTCCCTGTGACGCGGGCGGCCCGGCGGTGAGCTCCGAGCTGCACGAGGAGATCGAACGCGGCGAGCAGGGCGGGCGCGTCCACCAGTTCGTGCTGCGGATGCGCGCGGTCTCGGACCGGCACCCCGCGCTGCGGGTGCTCCACAAGGCCACGGTGATCGTACTCGGCACGGTCTTCGTGCTCGCGGGGATCGTGATGCTCGTGACCCCCGGCCCGGGATGGCTGTCCATCTTCCTGGGGATCGGGATCTGGAGCACCGAGTTCGAGTGGGCGCACCGGCTCAACCTGCGCATCAAGCGCGCGGCCCTGCGCGTGTGGCGGTGGTGGACCAACCTGGTCGCGGAGCGGCGCTACCGCCGGGCCCGCGACAGGCCCCGCCCACAGAAACAGGGGCCCCGGCACCTGCGTGCCGAGACCCCCGAGGTCTCCTAGCTCCGTTGTCGCTCCTGCGTGCCGCGCGGCACCTGCCGCGGGTCGCATGGGAACGCGTGTCGACGACGACGCCGTGCCCGGCCTGGGACCCGCGCGATCCGTCCCAGAGGGCGCGCGCTGCGCCGCGCGAGAGCCGCGTCAGAACGGCCGCGTCAGAGCGTTCCTGTCGCGATCTTCAGCATGCGCCGCACGGGCTCCGCGGCACCCCACAGCAGCTGGTCGCCCACGGTGAACGCGGAGATGTACTGCGGGCCCATGCTCATGGGGCGGATGCGGCCCACGGGGATCTGCAGGGAGCCGGAGGCTGCCACGGGGGTGAGGTTCCGCATGGAGTCCTCCTTGGTGTTGGGCACCACGGTGGCCCACTCGTTGTCCGCGTCGAGCAGCCGTTCGATCTCCACCACGGGAACCTCGTCCCGCAGCTTGAGGGTCAGCGCCTGCGAGTGGGAGCGCATGGCGGCGATCCGCACGCACAGCCCGTCCACCGGAATGGTGTTCTCCGCACCGCGCCCCAGGATCTTGTTGGTCTCCGCCTGGGCCTTCCACTCCTCGCGGGACTGGCCGTTGCCGAGGTCGGCGTCGATCCACGGGATCAGTGAGCCGGACAGCGGCACCCCGAACTGGGTGGTGTCCAGCTCCCCGCTGCGCTGTTTGGCGAGCACCGCGCGGTCGATCTCCAGGATCGCGGAGGCCGGGTCCGCCAGCTCGTCCGCCACGGCGCCGTGGATGTCCCCGAACTGCTGGATCACCTCGCGCATGTGCCGCGCGCCGCCGCCGGAGGCCGCCTGGTAGGTCATGGACGTGGCCCACTCCACCAGGTTGTTGCGGAACAGTCCGCCCAGGCCCATGAGCATGCACGAGACCGTGCAGTTGCCGCCCACGAAGTCCTTCACGCCGCGCTCCAGGGCGGAGTCGATGACGTCTCGGTTCACGGGGTCCAGCACGATCACGGCGTCGTCGTTCATGCGCAGGGTGGACGCGGCGTCGATCCAGATGCCGTCCCAGCCGCGGGCGCGCAGGTCGCCGTGCACGGCCTTGGTGTAGTCCCCGCCCTGCGTGGTGACCACCACGGGGAGCTTCTCGAGCTCGTCGAGGTCGTAGGCGTCCTTCAGGGTCCCGGTGTCCCCGGCACCCTCGATGGCGGGAGCGGCGCCCCCGGCGTTGGACGTGGAGAAGAACACGGGGTCCAGGCCCGCGAAGTCGTTCTCGGCGCGCAGCCGGTCCATGAGCACGGAGCCCACCATGCCGCGCCACCCGATGAAACCTACAGCGGTGGGGTGTGAAGTCATGCCCACCACTCTACCGGCGACGCCCGTTCAGCCCCGGGCCTGTTCAGTCGCGGGCCCCCGGGGCGGGGGTGCTGGCCAGCAGGTCCCGGTAGCCGGGGAAACGGTCCATGTAGTCCTGGACGTAGCTGCACGTGGCCCGGACCTTCACTCCGCGCTCGCGGTAGTCGTCCAGCACCCGGGTCACGAGCGTGCGCGCGTAGCCCTGGCGGCCGAACTGCTCGGAGACGATGGTGTGCTGCAGGTCCACGGTGCCGTCCTCCAGCACCTCCACGCCCAGGAAGCCGATGTACTGCTCCCCGTCCCACAGCTCGTAGCGGGAGGCGTCGTGGTTGGGGATGATCCGCAGCTGCGGGCTCGTGTTGACCTGTGGGGTGTTCTCGCTCGTCACGGTGGGGACCTCCGGTCGTTCGGGTGTGTGGGAGATCACGCTATCCCATGGGCTCGCGGACGTACTCGTCGATCCGGAACCGGGTGCCGTTGCCGGCCACGGTCCAGTCCTCGACCTGGGTGCGGTGCCACGCGGCGTCGAGCGCGGGGGCGTGGGTGTCCCCGGGGACGTCCATCTCCACGGTGGTCACGAGCACGCGGGTCAGGGGCAGTGCGGGGTGCGCGGCGGCCTCGCGCCACACGCGCGGCCCCCCGATCACCCAGATCTCCCGGGCGGGTTCGGGGGCGTCCGCTTCGTCACCGGCGCGGGAGCCGACGACGCCGCTCGCGGACTCCGCGCCCCGGCTCCCGTCGGGGGCGTGGCCGGGGGAGCTGGCGCCGTCCTTCCCGGCCGGGGGATCCTCGGTGAGGGACACCGCCAGGCGCAGCGCGGCGTCGTAGGAGTCCACGGCCCACACGTGCTCGCCGTCAGCGGGGACGGACTCCGGGTGGGAGGTGACCACGATGTTGGGGCGCCCGGGCAGCGGCCGGAAGCGCTCGGGGAAGGACTCCCACGTGCGCCGACCCATGACCACGGGGTGCCCGATCGTGGTGCGGGCGAAGAACTTCAGGTCCTCCGAAAGGTGCCACGGGATCCCGCCGTCCACGCCGATCACCCCGCCCGGCGTCTGCGCCCAGATCCCGCCCACCACGGGCTGCCGTGACGTGCCGCGCGCGCTCACACCGCCACCGGTGCCTTGATGCCGGGGTGGTGCTGGTAGTCGAGCACCTCGAAGTCCTCGTAACGGTAGTCGAAGATGGACTCCGGCCGCCGGGCGAGCCGCAGCCGCGGGTACGGGTAGGGCTCACGGGAGAGCTGAGTGGCCACCTGCTCCACGTGGTTGGTGTAGATGTGGCAGTCGCCGCCGGTCCACACGAACTCGCCGGGCACCAGGTCGCACTGCTGGGCCACCATGACCGTGAGCAGCGCGTAGGAGGCGATGTTGAACGGCACGCCCAGAAACAGGTCCGCCGAGCGCTGGTAGAGCTGGCAGCTCAGGGCGTCCGGGCCCTCTTCGCGGGGCTGCACGTAGAACTGGAACAGGGCGTGGCACGGGGGCAGCGCCATCTTCTCCACCTCCGCCGGGTTCCAGGCAGTGACCAGGTGGCGGCGGGAGTCCGGGGTGGTGCGGATGGACTCCACCACGCGCGCGATCTGGTCGATGCTCTCGCCGTGCCCGGCCGGCCAACTGCGCCACTGCACCCCGTAGACGGGGCCGAGCTCACCGTCCTCGTCCGCCCACTCGTCCCAGATGCTCACGCCGCGCTCCTGCAGCCACCGTACGTTCGACGAGCCGGAGAGGAACCACAGCAGCTCCAGCGCCACGGACTTGAAGTGCACCCGTTTGGTGGTCAGCAGAGGGAAGGACTCGGAGAGGTCGTAGCGGATCTGGCGCCCGAAAACGGACAGCGTGCCGGTGCCCGTGCGGTCCGTCTTGCGGGTCCCGTTCTCGAGCACGTCCCGCAGGAGGTCCTCGTACGGGGTGGGAATGGTGGGCATGGGTTTCCTTTCAGGACGACGACGCCGCGGTGGCCGGGTCAGTCGTCGAACGGAGAGATGACCTCGAAGGCCACGGCGGGGGAGCGCTGCGCGCCGCGGGGCATGTGCAGCACGATCATCTGCCCGGGGCTGAGGTACGGGTCCGCGTCCGGGAGCTGCTCCGCGAGGGCGGGTGGCATGTGCCTGCCGAGCACCCTCAGCACGGTGGGCAGCACGGGGCGGTGGGTGCACAGCACCACGGGACGGTCCGTCTCGAAGAGCTGCTCGGTGACCATCGCGGCACGCTTGGGATGCCGCTTGTGGGTGGCCTCCGTGAGCTGGGCCCGCTCCTTGACCTTCACGCCGTGCTTCTTGGCGTAGGGCACCACGGTGGACATGCAGCGAAGCCACGGTGAGGTGACCACGCGCTGGGGCTGCCACGACGCGAGCAACCGGGTCACGGCCAGGGCCTGGCGCTTGCCTGTGGCCGCGAGCGGCCGGTCCCCCTCGGCGCGCTGCCACGAGGAGCGCGGCTTGGCCTTGGCATGGCGGATCACGATCACCGGGCGGGTGGCCAGGGACCCGCTCGAGTGCAGCCGGACCAGCTCGTCCAGGGGAGCGACGTCGTCCTTGTTCGTCAGCCACTTCCGGGCGCGCTGCGCGGTGACCCACTCCATGCGGTCCACCTCGTCGTCCTCCGGCGCGGCCTTGACGCCGGGGGCGACCTCCGCGGCCCAGTAGCGCACGAGCTTGAGGTTGCCGCGCACCTTGTAGACGGAGTCCGCGAGATGCACGCCCAGGCAGATCCGCAGCCCGGTCTCCTCGTGCAGCTCCCGCACCGCCGTCTCGGGGAGGGTCTCGCCGTCGTCCTGCTTGCCCTTGGGCCAGGACCAGTCGTCGTAGCGGGGGCGGTGGATGACGAGCACCTGCAGCTCGTCGTCCACGACCCGCCAGCACAGGCACCCCGCCGCGAGGATGTCGTACTTGCCCGGGGGGGAGTTCTTTGCCATGTTCCGTTCTCCGTCGTCCGAGACCCAACACCCCCGCCCGCGAGCCGCGGGCGGGGATTTCGGTAATGATGCTATCCGCGCTCAGCCGCGGTACATGACGTCCACGTGCCAGCGCTCGAAGCCCAGAGACTCGTACAGCGCCACCGCCGAGGTGTTCTCAGCGTCCACGTACAGCATGACCTCGTCCAAGCCTTGCTCCGCCAGGTGGTTGATGCCCGCGGCGGTGAGCGCGCGGCCCATGCCCGAGCCCTGCTGCTCCGGGGCCACGCCCACGGCGTAGACCTCTCCCATCGCGGCACCGTCCCCCGAGGCCGGGTGGACCTTGGTCCAGTGGAAGCCCAGCACGGTGTCCGGGTCCTCGGCGCGCACGGCCAGCAGGAAGCCCGCGGCGTCGAACCACGGGGCGTTCTCCCGCTCCTGCAGGTCCCCCAGGGTCAGCCGGCCCTGCTCCGGGTGCTGGGCGAAGGCCTCCGAGTTCACGCGCAGCCAGGCCTGCTCGTCCCTGCCCACCTCGAACGGACGGATCTGCACCCCGTCGGGCAGCGTCACGTCCAGGGGAACGTCCTGTGCCCCGGCGACGGCGCGCTTGTAGCGGTAGAGGTCGCGCACCGGGCTGAGGCTGTAGAGCTCCGCGAGGCGCTGGGCGGCGGGCTGGTTGCCGTGCGCCCACGCCTCCACGGTGCCGTCCACCATGGCGCGCAGCTGACCGCCGATGGCCGTGGCCACCCCGCGGTTGCGGTGCTCGGGGTCCACCACGAGCTCCACGGTGAACGTGGAGGCGGCGTCCGGCTGGGGGACCACAACGGCCGCACCCACCAGGGTGCCACCGTCCGTGGCGGTCACGCAGCTCACGCCGGCGCGCCCGGAACGGAGGTCCACGAGAGTCTGGTCCGAGAACGGCGGCTCGCCGTCCACGCTCTCGGCCCGCTGGGCGAGGGCAACGAGGTCCTCCGGATCGGGGACGTTCTCGTACGGGGTTACTGTCACGGCCATGGTTGTCTCCTCGTTGTGGCGGGCTCGCGTGGTCAGGGGGTCTGTTCCCGGCCCCCGGCGAAGCTGTAGCCCACGTTACGCACCGTGGTGATCAGGTGCTCGTGGTCGGAGCCCAGTTTGGCTCGCAGCCGACGGACGTGGACGTCCACGGTGCGGGTGCCCCCGTAGTAGTCGTAGCCCCAGACCTCCGAGAGCAGCTGGTGGCGGGTGAAGACCCGGCCCATGTTCTGCGCGAGGAACTTCAGCAGCTCGAACTCCTTGAACGTGAGGTTCAGGGGGCGCCCGCCCACCTTCACGGTGTAAGTGTCCTCGTCGATCAGCACGGAGCCGGCGCGGATCACGCTGTCGTCATGGGTGGCGGCGCCCGCCCCGCCCCCGGCGCTCACGAGCCGCAGCCGCGCCTCGACCTCGGCGGGACCGGCGGTGCTCAGCACGACGTCGTCCACGCACCACGACGCCGCCACGGCCGCCATCCCGCCCTCGGTCACGGCGAGCAGCACGGGCAGCGTGCGCTCGCGGGCGGACAGCGCCTGGGCCGCGTTGCGCGCGGCCACGAGGTTGTGCGTGCCGTCCAGGACCACGACGTCCGGGCGGCGCGGGCCGGTGAGGCTGCCCGTGGCCTCGAGGGGGTGGACGTCCACCCGGTGCGAGAGCAGCTCCAGCGCAGGCAGCGCGGTCGCCGCGGCGTCGGCTGCGGGGCTGAGCAGGGCGATGTGGGACACGGTGGGATCCGCTCGGACGGGGGTGGCCGGTCCCGCGCGGGGCCAGCCGAGGACCGCTCTAGTATAGGAGCGGTAGCACGTGCCACCCGGTCGCCGGTGGCTTGCACCGGCGGGCCCGCGTCCGGGCCGAGGTGCGGTCCGTGGAACCGGGTCTGCCCACGGCCACCACCCCAGCGACCGCCTGATTACCCGGGTTGGTCCGGGCGGGGCGCCTGGCCCGGTGCTGGAGGCGAGGCCGTTAGGCTGAGGTGCAGCACAGCAACCCGCCACGGCCCGAAGGACCCCCGCACATGACGTACGCGCGCATCATTGTCGCCGCCGTGGTGGCGCTCGTCCTCGCGCTGGGCGCCGCGGTGCTCGGGTCGTGGGCCCCACTGGTGGTGTCCGTGGGCATGGCTGTGACGATTGGCTTCGGCTGGCCCGCGGCGGCCGGGATCCAGGCGCGACGCCGCCACAACGTGCTGATCGCCGCCGCCGGGACCCTCGCGTGCCTGCTCGTGCAGCTCTACCCCTCCCAGCGTCTCGTCTGGCTCCCCGCGATCATCGGCGTGTCCTTCATGGCCGCGTGCGTCGCGGAGCTCGTGCGCGGCGAGGGTGCCAAGTACCGGCTGGAGTCCGCCCTGGCCTCCGTGACGGGTGTGCTGGCGGCCGTGGCGTCCTCGGGCTGGATAGCCTTCGCGGGGGTTGCCCACGAGCGGGGGCTGACCGGCTGGCTCACCGTGGCCGGGGTGGGGGCGCCGCTCACACTGATCCTCGTGGTGGCGGGCGCGCGCGTGATCTCCGCGGCCCCGGAGAACCTGCCGCGCAGGGGCATGATCACCCTGGGCGTGACACCCGTGGCGCTGCTCGGAATGGTCGCCGTCTTCACCGGTCAGGTGCTCGCCGCCGTGGTAGCGTGAGCCCATGCTTGGTCTCGAAATCTTCTACCTCGTCCTCCTCGGTCTCGCGGGTCTGGCCATCCTCGGCATCTCGCTCAAGGTCATCTTCAGCCTGTTCAAGGGGCAGATGTAAGCCGTGCCGATCGAGATCCCGTCTGATCTGACACCCGAACTCGTTCCCTTCGCGTGGCTCCTGGGCACGTGGGAGGGCAACGGCTTCATGGGCTACGGGGACGCCGAGCAGCGCGCCTTCCGTCAGCGGGTCACGTTCGAGCAGACCGGTCTGCCGTTCCTGGTCTACCGCGCGCGCACCACGCTCCTCGACGAAGAGGGCGAGCCGCAGCGCGAGGCCACCTACGAGCAGGGCTTCTGGGAACTGGCGCGCCCGCGCGAGGACGGTGACATCGGCCCCGGCATGCTGCCCCCGGACCCCGTCCCGGTCATCACCTCCGCGGAGGACGTCGAGAAGCTGCGCAACGCGGACGGCGGCTTCGACATCTCCGTGACCATCTCCCAGCCCGGCGGCATCTCCGAGCTCTACCTCGGCCAGATCAAGGGCCCCCGCGTGGAGCTGACCACGGACGCCGTGATCCGCGCGCAGGGTGCCAAGGAGTACCTCTCCGGCACCCGTCTCTACGGCCTCGTCAACAACCACCTCATGTGGGCGTGGGACATGGCCGCCCAGGGGCACGAACTGGCCACGCACGCGTCCGCCGAACTCACCAAACTCGAACAGGTCGATCCCGAACAGTGACTGACGCAGCACCCTCGTACACCTCCGCACTCCTGCAGCACCACGGAGCCGTGGGCGCGGGTGGCCTGGATGCGGGGGTCGCGGCCCACTACGGCGATCCCGTGCGGGAGCAGCGGGCCCTCGCGAGCGGCCGGGCGGTCGTGGACGAGTCCCAGCGCGGCGTCGTGACCGTGAGCGGGCCGGACCGGTTGAGCTGGCTCACGACCCTCTCCTCCCAGGTGCTCACCGGGTTGCAGCCCGGGCAGAGCACCGAGACTCTCTTCCTCAGTGTGCAGGGCCGCGTGGAGTTCGCTCCGCACGTGCTCGACGACGGCGAGACCACCTGGCTGATCGCGGAGGCGGACGAGGCCCCGGGACTGGCCGGCTGGCTGGACTCCATGCGCTTTGCCCTGCGGGTGACGGTCACGGACGTCAGCGCGGACTGGGCGGTGCTCGCCGCCACGCGCGATCTCGGCGAGCAGCTCGCCACGGCCCTGGGCGACGTCGACGGCGCCGCCCCCGCTGTTCTCGTGTGGCACGACCCGTGGCCGGGCGTGGCCCCCGGCGGCCACCCGTACGCGGACACCGAGGCGCACCCCGGTGAGGACCGCTCCTGGTACGAGCACCTGGTGCCGATGTCCGCGCTGCAGCGGGTCGTCGCGGCGCTGGGGGAGGCTGGCATCGACCTCGCCGGATCGTGGGCCGCCGAGGCCCTGCGAATCGAGGCGTGGCGCCCCCGGTGGGGATCCGAGACGGACGAGAAGAGCATCCCCCACGAGCTCGACTGGATGCGTACCGCGGTGCACCTGTCCAAGGGCTGCTACAAGGGTCAGGAGACAGTGGCCCGCGTGCACAACCTGGGCCACCCGCCCCGCCGGCTCACGCTGCTGGACCTTGACGGCTCCCAGCACACCCTGCCGGAGGCCGGTGCCACTGTGGAGACGGGCGGCAAGGTCGTAGGCCGCGTGACAGCGGCGCAGCTGCACCACGAGGCCGGGCCCATTGCCCTGGCCGTGCTCAAGCGGTCGGTGGACCCGGCTGCGGTGCTCACGGTGCGCGACGTGGTCGCACCCGCCACAGACGGCGCGGAGGGCAGCGAGGCGGAACCCGCGGACCTTTCCGGTGCGGCCGCCACCCAGGAGCCCACCGCTGCCGGGGCGGCCCGCGAGGAATGGGCCGCGTCCCAGACCGTGATCGTGCCCCCGGACGCCGGCTCCGTGGTCGGACGCGCGCAGGGACTCATGCGGGGCCCGCGCGGCGGCGGAATGCGCATCTGAGCATACCGTCACGGACCCCGGCGGGGCGGTGACACCCCGCACGGCGGGCTGGACGGCCCCGGGACCCGGATACGAGCAGGGCCGGCCCTCGGGGGAGGACCGGCCCGTGCGCCGTCGTCGGGATCAGCGGCCGAAGAGCACCTTGGCCTCGTCGTAGCGGTCCTGCGGGACCACCTTGAGCCCGTCGAGCGCCTTGGAGAAGTCCACGCGCACGAGGTCCGTGCCGCGCAGGGCGCACATCTTGCCCCACTGCTTCTCGGTGGCCATGGTCACCGCGCCGATGCCCAGGCGCGTGGCGAGGACCCGGTCGAAGCCCGTGGGGGCGCCGCCGCGCTGGATGTGGCCGAGGATCGTGTTGCGGGTCTCGATGCCCGTGATGTGCTCGATCTCCTTTGTGACGAACTCGCCGATGCCGCCGAGCCGCGGGCGGCCGGACGCCTCGGTGCCCTTGCCCGCGATGGCCTCCTTGCGGTCGTCCGGGATGAAGCCCTCCGCGACGACCACCAGGGGTGAACGCCCGCGGTCGTGGACCTCGCGGACCCACTCGGCCACCTGCTCCATGTGCACGCGGAACTCCGGGATCAGGATCGCGTGGGCGCCGGCGGCCATGCCGGAGTGCAGCGCGATCCAGCCCACGTGGCGGCCCATGACCTCGGCAACCATGCAGCGGTGGTGGGACTCGCCGGTGGTGCGCAGCCGGTCCATGGCGTCCGTGGCGATCGAGACGGCGGTGTCGAAGCCGAAGGTGTAGTCCGTGGCCTGGAGGTCGTTGTCGATGGTCTTGGGGACCCCCACCACCGGCAGCCCGGCGTCCGCGAGGCGCTTGGCCCCGGCCAGGGTGCCCTCGCCGCCGATGGCCACCACGGCGTCGATGTGGTGGCGCTCCAGCACCTTCGCGATGTTCTCGGGGCCGCCGTTGCGGCCGTCGAACGGGTTGGTGCGCGAGGTGCCGAGGATCGTGCCGCCCTGGCGCGCGAGACCGCGGACGCTCTGGCGGGGCAGCTCCATGATGTCGCCCTCCACCACGCCGCGCCAGCCGTCCCGGAAGCCGACGAATTCGTGGTCGTAGGACTTGATGCCGTGCAGCACCGCGCCGCGGATCACCGCGTTGAGTCCGGGGCAGTCCCCGCCGCTGGTCATAAGCCCGATTCGCATGTCTACCTCAGTGCTCCTGTGTGGTTCCGGGTGGTGCCTGGCTCCTCCATTCTAGTGAGCCACGGGCCTGACGGCGCGGTGCCACGGGGTGTTCGCGGGTGCGGGAACGACGTCGCGGGGCGGGACACTCGCGGGGTGGCGCCCGTGCGCCGTCGGGGGAGGCGGGGAACTAAGATCGGGACCGAGAACAGTGAACGAGACGTTCGCTCCGCCAGGTCACCAGGAGGACGCCATGACCGCCCAGCAAGAACCGGCGCGGGAGAACCTGCGCGAGTTCATCGACAAGCTCGTGGACCAGGGCTACACGGTGCGGGACGGGCAGTCGCCGGACCCGGACCTGATCGATCCGGGTGGAAGCGCCGTGGAGACCTGGCGCGAGGGGTACCCCTACGACGAGCGGATGTCCCGGGAGGACTACGAGCTCGAGAAGTACCAGCTGCAGATCGAGCTGCTGAAGTTCCAGTACTGGGGCCAGGACAACGACCTCAAGCACGTGATCGTCTTCGAGGGCCGCGACGCCGCGGGCAAGGGCGGGACCATCAAGCGCTTCACCGAGCACCTGAACCCCCGCGCGGCCCGCGTGGTGGCGCTGAACAAGCCCTCGGACCGCGAGCAGGGCCAGTGGTACTTCCAGCGCTACATCCAGCACCTGCCCACCAACGGGGAGATCGTGCTCTTCGACCGCTCCTGGTACAACCGCGGCAACGTGGAGCGCGTGATGGGCTTCTGCACGGACGAGCAGTACGAGAGCTTCATGCTGCAGGCGCCCGTGTTCGAGAAGATGCTCGTGGACTCGGGCATCCACCTCACCAAGTTCTGGTTCTCGGTGACCCAGCACGAGCAGCGCACCCGCTTCGCGATCCGCCAGATCGACCCGGTGCGCCGCTGGAAGCTCTCGCCCATGGACCTCGCCTCCCTGGACCGCTGGGAGGACTACACCGTGGCCAAGGAGGAGACCTTCCGCCGCACGGACACGGACCACGCCCCGTGGATCACCATCAAGTCCAACGACAAGAAGCGGGCGCGGCTCAACGCCATGCGCTTCTTCCTCAACCAGTTCGACTACGAGGACAAGGACACCTCGGTGGTCTACCCGCCGGACCCGCTGATCGTGCGCCGCGGCCGTGACGCCGTGGACGACTGAGCACCAGCCCCGCGCCTGACCCCGGCCGTTCCCCGTGCTCTCCGACGCCCCCGTGAGCCGCCCCGCCCGGTTGATCCGTGGCTGGGCGGCCGCTGGCGTCTGCACGCTGTGCGCCGCGGCGTCCCACCACGCGATGGACCCGGCGCCCCTGCAGCCCGTGCTGCTGGCGCTCGTGCTCTGCCTCGCCGGGGTGGTGTGCGTGCTGCTGGCGGGGCGGCGGCTCGGTGCGGTGCGCACGGCGCTCGCGGTGCTGGCGAGCCAGGTCCCGTTCCACCTGGTCTTCGCGGCCGGGGGGCACGCTTCCGCCGCGGTCGACGACGGCGGGGTGGGACTCGGTGCCCACGCGCACCACCTCCACGGGGCGGGTGCGGCGACCACGGGGGCCG